>CAILWD010000001.1 GCA_903837815.1 uncultured Chloroflexota bacterium
CAGGCTGGTTTTAACCTCCTCGAGCAGGATGGGCAGCATTTCCACTGTGTCGTGGGCGGCCCGTAGCGCAAAGGAAACCCGGCTGACAACCTCCAACTCTTCGAGTCGCTGTTTGGTCTCCGTAAACAGGCGGCAGTTTTCGAGGGAAGTGGCCGCCTGGTGCGCGAAAGTTTCTGCGATGATGGCTTCGTTTTGCGTGAATGAGCCGTTAGTATGGCTGTCCAGCGTGATGTAGCCGATCACCCGCCCGCGCGCGATTAACGGGACGCCCATCCATCCGCGCGCATTTTCGATATTTCCCCAGCCCTCGAAGCGGGGGTCCAGCCTGCGGTCTTCGATGATGAGCGGTTCGCGCATGTCGCTTAATATTCTGCACAGAATATGATCGGCTGGCAGGGTTTGTTCGCCGCCTTGTTCGGGCTGCGAAAAACCCCTTTTCGCTGCGATGTGGAGCAATTCGCCGTCCATTTCGAAAATCGTCGCGCTATCGTACGGCACGATTTTGTGCAACCATTCCAGGATTGCTTCGTGAAGGGCGGGCAGGTCGAGCAGGGTGGTCAGGATGGTGGCGGCCTGCCGGATGATGTCGGCATTTTGGCGCCGTTTTTGTTCCAATTCGAACAGGCGGGCATTGTCAATGGCGACTGCCGCCTGGTTTGCAAAGGTCTGAAGGGGAATCGCCAAATCCTCGGTGAACGCCCCTATTGTCCGGCTGTCGAGATTGATAAAGCCCATCAACTTGTCTTGAACGAACATGGCGGCGCACATCCAGCCACGGATGTATTCGCTGTCCTGCCATTTTTCGAAAAGTTCGCTGGACTGGGCGTCTTCGAGGATCAGGGGACGCCGGCTTTCCGCAGCCAGTCCCCACTTGTCTTTTGGCTTCATTTCGAAGATTTGACCGATGTGATACGAGTGCGGAAGCGCGCGTTTGGCGGCGAGCCTTTGCGTATTGCCCTCGCTCAGTGTGACGGAGGCGCTGTCATAGGGGACGATTTTGTGCAGCCAGTCCAGTATGTTTTTGAAAAGCCCGTCCATGTCGAGTGTGTTGGCAAGCGCCGAGGTTGCCTGGTTGAGAATTTCCGCCTGGGCCCGGCGGTGACGCTCCAGTTTGAACAGGCGGGCATTTTCCATGGCTATGGCAGCCTGGTTGCCGAAAGTCTGCGCAATGGAGGAGTATTCTTCGGTAAAAAAACCGGGCACGCGGCTGTCGAGGTCGAGGAAACCGGCCAGATTGTCGTGGGCAAACAAGGGAATTGCCATCCAGCCCCGGATGTAACTCGTCTCCTCGAATTTTTCGAAGCGTTCATCCTGCTGGACGTCTGCAATGATGATCGGCTGGCGTTTGTTGAGGATGTCGCCCCATTTTTCCAGGTCCGTCTTGTATTTTAATCCGATTAGTGTTTCCGGAATGTTCTTTCCGGCTATGATTTCAAATTCTCCCCGATGAAGCACTTCGATACATGCGCTGTCGTAGCCGATTAATTTTGCCAACGATTCGAAAATGTTTTCGAAGAGTTTGTCCATGTCAAAGAGGGCGGTCAGTTGTCCCGTCGCCTCGCTCAAAATTTCGGCCTGCCTGCGGCGCTTTTGTTCCAGTTCGAAAAGTTCTATCCTTTCGATGGCTTTCGCCATTCCGCCTGCGATGGTGGTCAAAAGCCTTTCATCGGTCTGTGTAAATGCATTTGGCTGGCTGCTTTCCACATTCAGCACGCCGATGAGCGTCTGACCGTTGCTGAGTGGGACGCAGAGTTCTGAATTCATCCCTTCGATGGCGGCGTAATATTCCGGCTCTTGCGAAACGTCTCCCACGCAGATCGCTTCGCCGCTCGTAGCGACCTTTCCAGTGATGCCTGCCGTCAAAGGCATGTAAAGCGCGAGGTCTTCATCGCTCGTGCTGCGATACGAAAAATGAGGCTTTAGCATGTCCCGCGTTTCGTTCAGCAGGATAAACCCGCAGGTGTCCGGATACAGCATATCGCCGATGATGTTTGTAACCTGTTTGAAAAGTTTATCCACATCCGAGACGGTCGATTCCGCCAGCGCGACGGCATGAAGAACTGTTAATTCCTTTAACTGCCTCTGTATGGCGTCTTCGTTGTGTCTGCGCGCTGTAATATCCTGCGCCACTGCGATAACGACATCTTGTCCAAAATAAGCCCCTTTGAACAGATGCACATCCTTTGGGAATATTTCGCCGTTTTTTCTCCGTCCCCAAAACTCGAATTGACTGGGCTTGCCTGTAAATGCATGATCCACGGCTTTTAAAACTTCATCCATGTCATTTTTGCCCGGCGCCGATAGCAACGCCGGCGTTTTACCGACGAATTCCTCCTTCGAATAGCCGTACATTTTTGCCGCGCCGTCATTTACGTCCAGAAAAATGCCGCTTATATCCTGGATGTAGATTGCATCTTGAATGCTGTTGAACAGTCCCCGGTAGCTGACTTCGCTGTTTTGTAGAGCCTCTTCGATTAAATTCTTCTTTATGGCCGCGCTCAACGTGCTGGCAGCCGCTTTGAGGGCTTTCACCTCCGTTTCACTCCATTCCCGTTCCTGTGTGCACTCGTCGAAGCCGATAAATCCCCACCAACTCTCATCGACCTGTATTGGAATGCAAACCAGTGACAGAATATCCTGGGTTGCCAGGAAATCGCGCTCCTTTTCAGGAAAATCACGGATTGAGCCATAGACAGGCAGTCCTTTGTCGAAATACTCCGCCCAGCGCGAGAACCCGTCTGCCGCAAAATCCTTATCTTGTAGTTCCGGGTTCTCAATTTGCGGTTTGACTTCTGTGTTACTCCATTCCGCAACCTGTGTCACCATGACAATATTTTCAGGCGACAAATATTTTTTGAATACATACGCCCGGCTGACCTGTGTTGCCTTTCCTAATTCTTCGAGAACCATGCCCAAACACTCCCGCCAATTGGAGAATTTCAGAAATTGCTCTGCGGAAAACCCCACCGCTTTGAGAATGGCATCGTGGTGATGGAGGTTTTCCTCCGCCTCTTTTTGGTTTGTGATGTTCAGCAGGATCCCATGCCAGTAGAGGGGAGCGCCGTCTTTCCCTCTGACAATGGAAGCATCCTCCTTGACCCAGACGTAATGCCCATCTCGATGCCGCAGCCTGTACTCGATGCGGAATGGCTCTCCTGTTTGATTTGTACGGATATCCTCCGCCAGCACGCGTTCCTTATCCTGGGGATGGAGGGAGTTTCCCCAAAGATTATCCCCCGCCTGCCATTCTTTCGGTGTGTATCCAAGTAGATCGTATATGCGCGGGCTCATATACCGGGTTGTTTGGTTGTCGTAAAAATTGTCCATGAAAACCACTGCCGGCAGATTCTCAACCAACATGCGATAATGTTCTTGGGCAGCGGTCAAGGCCTTTTCGGCTTCTTTTTGTTTTGTAATATCTATGGCAAACCCCTCGTAATATAAAACCTCCCCATTTTTACCCCACACGGTTCTTGCATTGGCAGACGTCCAAATAATGCTGCCGTCCTTCCTTCGATTCATCGCCTCGAACTTTTCCACCACCCCATCTCTTTCAAGAATGTCGTTAAACCGTAGACCACTTTCAGCCGAGAGATGGATCTGCCCGTTGATGTCGGTTACCTGTGTGATCATTTCTTCGGGAGAGGAGTATCCAAAAATCTGTGCCATCGCCGCGTTGACTTCAACGAATCCTCCTTCGGGTGAAGAACGGAATATCCCCTCTGTTGCTGATTCGAAAAGGGTGGAGTAATTCCGCTCCGATTTTTCGAGCAGATTCTTTTCGCTTTTTAGCAACACAAAAAGCAAAAAGGCAGTACCAACCACAAAAAACCAGCCCTTGTATCCCTGCGCCGCCAGAATCTGTTCCGGGGTGGAAAACAATGCGCTAACAGCCCAGTCTGAAAGCAGAATCCATAGACCGCCAATCAAAGCGTAGATTAGCGAAATTTTGAGCGCTGAAAAACCCTTTTGCCTTTCCTTCATTTTGCGGAGATTCATCGTTAATTTGATTATAGACTCTTTTTGGAGTTTTTCACCACCCTGAAATAAAACAGCAAGCCGTTTCGGCTTGCTGTCGAGGAGGCGTCGACGGGATTTGAACCCGTGGTGAGGGTTTTGCAGACCCTTGCCTTACCACTTGGCCACGACGCCCTATATAAACAACGAGGATTGCTGACGGAATAACTTCCAATCCGCAACCCTCCATCTTGAGCGGGCGATGGGATTCGAACCCACGACCTTCTCCTTGGCAAGGAGACGTACTACCACTGTACTACGCCCGCGTATGGTCAAACCAACTGACCGAGTGCCGAGACCCAGGATCGGACTGGGGACACCACGATTTTCAGTCGTGTGCTCTACCAACTGAGCTATCTCGGCGAACAACCTTTTTGTTAAGCGGCGTGATTTTACACGCACTTCCATGAATTTGTCAAGAAAAGCCGCAATCTCGTTCATGGCTGTAGCAAAGTCAGGAAAAGGGTGTAAGGAGGAGTGAAAATG
>CAILWD010000002.1 GCA_903837815.1 uncultured Chloroflexota bacterium
ATATGACTGGAAGACTCCTCACACAGGCTCCAGACATTGATGGCATGGCTTTTATAAAAGGCACATGCAATGTAGGAGAAATGAGAGAAGGTAAAATAGTGAAAACCCTTGATTATGATGTTATAGTAGAGGTGTAGGAAGAGGACAGAAGTCAGAAGTTAGAAGTTAGAAGTAAGAGGGATTGAGGAGAAGTTATCAATAATCAGGAAGAAGGGGATGCGGCAAAACTGCTTTTTTGTTCAATCCTCATTACTCACTCCTCATTACTTATTACTCATCACTTCTCCCCTTTTACTTTTTTACCCAAACCCCATGCCCTATCTCCTCACCTCCACCCTGCTCTTCCTCGCCGCCATCGTCATTATCTATTGGATTCACAATCAATATCATCTCGATATTGTTGTTGAACCTGCAACGCCGCCGACCGCCTCCCCGCTGATTTCGATTTGCATTCCCGCACGAAACGAAGAAAATAATATTCGCGCCTGCGTCTTGTCTGCGTTTGGGCAGGATTATCCAAATATCGAAGTGATTGTTTTGGATGATCGCTCCACCGATTCGACTCTGACTAGACTGAACGAAATCGCAGTTCACGACTCTCGTCTGCTCCCAATCTTTGGAGAAGAACTACCCGCAGGCTGGGCGGGAAAACCCCATGCCTTGTTCCAAGCCTCAGCCGCCGCGCATGGCGAATGGCTCTGCTTCATCGATGCGGATACCTTCCTCGCGCCGAATGCCATTTCAGCCTGCTATGCCAAAGCCCTCGAAACTCACGCGGACATGTTCACCACGATGAACAAACAAATCCTCGGCTCGTTCTGGGAGAAGGTCGTCATGCCGCTGGTGATGACCGCTCTCTCGGTCGGCTTCTCACCGCGCAAGGTCAACGACCCCAACAACCGCGACGCCATCGCCAACGGACAATTCATCCTAATTCGGCGCGCGGTTTACGATGCCATCGGCGGACATGAAAAGGTCAAAGATCAAATCGTCGAAGATAAAGCCATCTCGGAGCAGGTCAAGTGGAACGGGCATCGGCTCGTCGTCGCCGACGGCTCACAAGTTATCCGCACCCGCATGTACACCGACCTGCCATCCATGTGGGAAGGCTGGACGAAGAACATTTATCTCGGTCTGCGCGACCATCCCGCCATGTTATTGCTCGGCGCATTCGGCGCAACGCTTTCATTGATTGCCGCGTTACTCCTGCCTCTTTGGACTCTGCTTGGAATCAATTGGCTGTTCAATGGCGGAGAAACGCTGGCAGTTGCCGTCATCGTTGAATCCCTGCTGGTGTGGGGCTGGCTGCTCTACTTTCGCGCAAGAGTGGCTCACGGCATGAACATTTCCGCCTGGTATGCGCTGACCACTCCGCTGGGCGCGGGCGTCTTTGCCGCCATGATGTTGACATCCGCGTGGAAGGTGTTGTCAGGTCAAGGGGTGACGTGGCGCGGAAGAAAGTATCACTCGAAATAGCCTGCCCCGACGTTAAAGTCGGGGCTATATTTACGAAGCCACCTACGGCGGCTAAATCCTTTTGAGTTTATCCCAAACCATCTTTGTTCATCTCCGTTCATCAACTTGACAAAAACACCCTGATTTGTTATATTTTGTGAAGTCG
>CAILWD010000003.1 GCA_903837815.1 uncultured Chloroflexota bacterium
CAGAATTGTTCGAAATCACATCGCCTGCGCCATTTTGGTTTGGGTGCGGCTCAAACAGGTTGCCAATGAGACCCGACGAACTGTTTATCGCCTCAAACATGAGTTGCTATCTGACTATTTGCGTCAGCAACTCAAGTCGCCTGCTATTCATATGACTTTTGCGTAAGTCCTAATAAGTATTTTGTAAAAACTTGAGTGCCCCGAGCAGGAATCGAACCTACATCTAAGCCTTAGGAGTGCCTTGTTCTGTCCGTTGAACTATCGGGGCGGATAACGGCATTATACCAAATCCAGTTAGATGATGCTGACTTCCGCGCCTTCGTAACTGGTTCCCAGCTCGAAGACACGCGCCGAAAGCCCGGTCTGTTCGAACGCCCGCTTCATTGCCGCGCCGACAGCCGGGTCCTCCTTCGAGGAAAAGGCGATCAGGCTGGGTCCTGCGCCCGAAAGCGCAACTGCCGCCGTCCCGGCGTGATGGGCCGCCTCGATCGCTGCCTGCGCCCCCGGAATTAGCGGGAGACGATAAGGCTGGTGCAGGGTGTCGGTCATGGCTTTGCCAAGCAGGTCGAGGTCGCCGGTGCGCAGGGCTTCAGTCACCAGCACGGCACGGCTGATATTATAGATGGCGTCTTTGCGATCCACCTGTTTGGGCAGGATCGCGCGCGCCTGTTTGGTGGGGAAATCGAAATCGGGCAGGACGATGGTCACATGAATCGGCGAACGGTTGGCGCGGGCGGGCAGTTTCAGCGAGATGACCCGGTCGTCATACACGATGGAAGCGACCAGTCCGCCGAGCATGGCGGGGGCGACGTTATCGGGGTGCCCTTCTGTCTCGATTGCCAGTTTCAGGATCTCCTCGTCCGTGAATGGATTCCCCAGCAGGGCATTCGCGCCCAGCATTCCCGTCAGAAAGGCCGCGGAACTGGAACCCAAACCAGACCCAAGCGGAATCCGGTTCAGGCAGCGGATTCGCATTCCGTTGCAGGATTTTCCAGCGCGGTCATAGATTTGCAGCGCGGCATCCACAACGGCGTTATTCGCGTCGGTGGGTAAAACGCCAGACCCTTCCCCTTCCACAATCACATCGAATTTGCAGTCATCGGTGGCGATAAATTCTGTTTCGTTCCAGAGATTCAAAGCCAGCCCCAGGGCGTCAAAGCCGGGACCCAAATTGGCGGTGGTGGCAGGGACTTTTACCAAAACTTTCATCTCGTTCTCCTATCAGGCACATCAATACAGTAAAGCCAAAAAATTTCGCAGAGTCTATCACAAAAGTATGGCGCGGCGTTTGAAGCATCTGGTTCCAAACAGGTCACTCCGCGTTTCCATTCAAATTCTCATTCGAGAGGAAATACGTCTGCGCCGGCAGGAGGATGTGCTGGCGTTTTCCCGTGGCATAGGTGGTGGTACATGCGGAACGCGGCAGGCGTTTGATGAGCGCCGAGTCATAAAGTGTGAGCGAACGGTTGGTGATGGATTCGATCACAGTCCAATGGTCGTGGTAGCCGTCCAGTCCGAGAATGATGGATCGCCCCAGCGTGCCGTCTAAAAACTTTTGCATCGAACGCCAGAAGGTCGTCAGGTCGGGGTTTGGCAATCCGCGCCAGGGAATTTCCACGCTCGAAATACGTTTGCTGCCAACCACTTTCTCCAAAATCGACAACATCTGGTGATGAAGGATTCCGCCAACCAGGAATTTTCCCAACAGCCCGCGGCGCGAGAGATATTTGACCAGGTGGTCAAACAACACCTGGGTTTCCTCGTCAGATGAACGGTTGATGTAGCGCTCCGCATTGACAATGCTGTACAGCCCGCAGAGGGAATCCAACCCGCCTTGCTGAAAAGGGGGGAATTGAGTTGCAGTTCGATGATAGCCTTTCATGAAAAAACTCCTGGGGACTGGAGTCAAAAGTCCCCTAACTTTTGACCAAAGACTGGAGTCGTTGGTCTCCGCGAGTATACCCTCTCATTTCACCAGCCGCCACAACAAAAGGCTTGCAAGCAAAGCCAAAACCGCCCCGAAGAGAAAGGGAGCCGAGGGGCCAAACCCGGCCCAGGTTCCGGCGCCCTGCCAGAGTAATCCCGCGAGGAGGGAGGCGGGCAGGGCGGTGATTCCGATTGCGGCGTTGAATAATCCGTATGCCGCGCCACGTTGCGAATCGGGGACGAGGTCGGCGACCAAGGCTTTGGCGACGCCCTCCGTCGCGGCGTAGTAAATTCCGTACAGACCGAACAGCGCCCAAATCTGCCAGCCCGCCCCGGCAAAAGCAAACCCGAGATAGACCAACCCATAGGCAAGCCAGCCGCCGATGATCAACTTGCGCCTGCCGACCCGGTCCGACAGCGCCCCAAGCGGACCTGACAGCGCCGTGTAAATGGCGGTGAAAGTCATCAGCATGAACATGGTTTGCAGCACCGAAAGTCCGCGCTCCTGTGCGCGCAGGATGATGAATGAGTCGGAAGAATTGCCCAGCGTGAAGAGGACGACGATGAAGAGGAAGGATTTGAAGCGCGAGTCCATGCCCGCAAGTGAAAGCCGCAGACCCGCCCCCGTCCTGAGCGAAGTCGAAGTGCCCACATCGGTCACTCCTGCCGCCAGAACAATGACAGCCAATACCGCAGGGACAATGCTCGCCAGCACCGCAATACGAAATGTATTGACGCTTAGCAAGGCTTCATTGGTTTGTGTCAACCAGATGATGAATGCCGCAATGCCAATGCCGAGGAAGGCTCCCGCCGTGTCTCCGGCACGATGCAGGCCGAAGGCAAACCCGCGGTTGGATTCATCCGTGCTGGCGGCAACCAGCGCGTCGCGCGGCGCAGTGCGGATTCCTTTTCCCACCCGATCCGCAAAGCGGACTCCCAGCACGCCGCCCCATCCATTCACAAGATAAAGAAACGGTTTGGCAACGGTTGAGATTCCATAGCCCAACACCGCCAGCCACTTGCGTTTGCCCAGCTTATCCGAGAGCGCTCCCGAATAGATTTTGACCAGGCTGGCGGTTGTCTCTGCCACGCCATCGATCAGACCGATGAACGCCATCCGCACCCCCAACACGTTGGAGAGGAAAAGCGGGATAAGATAAACCAGCATCTCCGAAGAAATGTCGGTCAGGAACGATGTCGCCGTCACGACCCAGACGTTGGGGTGCAGGCGGCTATATTTTGTTTTGTTTTCAGACATGGAATTTTCTCCTATTCAGCGATTTCAGCGACCAACTCCAGAGCCTTGGCTTTTCCCACCGCCAGCGCAGACCTGCCCTTTGCCGTCAGCGAGTAATACTTGCGGGCTTTTCCCTCCACCACCCGCGATTCGACTTTCAGCAAGGCTTCCTCCCGCAGCGAGTGCAGGATGGGGTAGAGGGTGCCGGGGCTAAGGCGGTAACCGTGCCGCGCCAGTTCCTCGATCAACCACAAGCCATAAACAGGTTCTTCGCCCGCATGATGGAGGATGTGTAGTTTAACGAACCCCAGGAAAAGACTGTGCGAGAGTTTCATTTTATCGTCTTTCGTTATCGATTTTCGATATTATTATCCGATAAAAAACCCCGCCTGTCAAGCGGGATTTTCGTTTCAGTCTTTTTTGCCAAAGTAACCGAAGGCGATCAATACCGCAGACATC
>CAILWD010000004.1 GCA_903837815.1 uncultured Chloroflexota bacterium
CAGAATTGTTCGAAATCACATCGCCTGCGCCATTTTGGTTTGGGTGCGGCTCAAACAGGTTGCCAATGAGACCCGACGAACTGTTTATCGCCTCAAACATGAGTTGCTATCTGACTATTTGCGTCAGCAACTCAAGTCGCCCGCTATTCATATGACTTTTGCGTAAGTCCTATGTTATTATGCTGTAATCATCAGAGTTGAACGACTGAAGTCGTTACTACGTCAAACCTCTCCAACTTTATCGAGCACTTTGTATGGGTCGAAGGCGTCGCGCAAGCCGTCGCCGATGTAATTGATGGAAATGATGCTGAAAAAAATCATCAGTCCGGGGAAGATTGCCAGCCACGGATATTTGGTGAAATGCTCCTGCGCATTGCTGAGCAGGTTGCCCCACGAGGGCGTGGGCGGCTGGATTCCGAATCCCAGGAAACTCAAGCCTGATTCTTCGATGATGGCATACCCAAATTCCAGCGTGGCTTCGACGGTGATCGGGCCGATGGCATTGGGCAGGATGTGGCGGATAATAATCCGCAGGTCGGAGCCACCCAAAGCGCGGGAGGCAGAGACGAAGTCCGTCTCGCGCAGGGTCAAAAACGCGGCGCGTACCAGCCTTGCAAAGGTCGTCCAGCCAAAGGCGCCGATGACCAGACTGATGGTCAGGACGTTGTTACGCTCGAAGAACGGGGCTTCCACTTCCCGCAGAATCGAACTCAGCAAAATCAACACGAGGAAGGATGGCAGGGAGAGAAAGGCGTCGGTGAGGCGCATGAGAGCGCTGTCCACTGTGCCGCCGTAGTATCCCGCCAACGCGCCGATGGGCACACCGATTGTGACCGAGAAGAGGACGACCAGCAGACCCACCGTCAGCGAGACGCGTCCGCCGTAGAGGATGCGGGTGAACAGGTCGCGTCCCAAAGCGTCGGTTCCCATGATGTGACTCCACGACGGCGGCTGGTTGCGGATTTCCATTTCAGACGCTTCGGGGTTGTAGGGCGAGAGCGGGGCAAGCAACGCGAGGGCAATCAAAATCGAGATGACGATGAAGCCGAAGATGGCGCCGGGGTGTTTGCGGAATCGTTTCCACACGCCCGCACCGAGGCTGGCAGATTGGGCGTCGAGCATTGTCGTTGGGGCGGTGATCTGGCTCATGGGCTACTCAAGTCGAATGCGAGGGTCGAGCCAGGCATACACGAGGTCTGCCAGCAGGTTGGAGAGGATGATGAAGCCAGCGCCGATAATCAGCACCGCCATCAGCACGGGATAATCGCGGTTGAGCGCCGCCTGATAATACAGCCTGCCCATGCCGGGCCATGCAAAGAGAAACTCAACGAAAATCGCGCCGCCAAAGATGTATGGCAGGTCGAGCGCCAGCAGGGTCACAAGCGGGACGAGCGCGTTGCGCAGGGCGTGTTTGTAAAGCACCTTCCAGTTGCCGAGTCCCTTGGCGCGGGCGGTGCGAATGTAATCCTGATGGACGACCTCCAACATGCTCGAACGCAGGAAGCGCGAGTACCAGGCAATCCAACCCAACGCGCCGGTGGCGACGGGCAGAATCAGG
>CAILWD010000005.1 GCA_903837815.1 uncultured Chloroflexota bacterium
ACGGCATTCTCGAAGATTTGAGCGCAGGCAGGATCACCGCCGAGGAAGCCACCCGCTTGCTGCGCGGCGAGGAGGAGTAGCCATGTCCAAGACAATTTCCGCAGGGCGCACGCCCAAAATCATGCTTGAGTTTATCGGGGGCGATCTTAGCCTCGTCGGCTGGGAAGGGGAGGATATTCTGCTCAAAGGCGATGACGATGAAATACAATTCAACCAAAACGGCGAGACGGTCACCGTCTCTTGCGAAGACGACCTTTCTTTGCGCGTACCGAAAGCCTCTTCGATCATTGTGAAGAAAATCGATGGCGACGCATCCATTCGCGGGGTGATGGGTGGAATCGAAGTGCAGGAAATCGAAGGCGACCTTTCCATCCGCGATATGGATTCGGCTGCGATTGGCACGCTTCACTCTGACTTCAGTTTGCGCGGCGCGAAGGGACATTTGTCTGTCAAAAGCGCGCTCGGCGACGTGTCCATCCGCGAGGTGGACGGGAACGTTTCGCTTGAATCTGTCGCCGATGACCTTGCCTTGCGCGACGCGCGCGGCAACGTGAGCGCGAATGTGGCTGGGGACGTGGTTTTGTATCTCAATCCGCAGGCGGGCAATGCTTACTCCGTCAACGCGGGCGATGACATTTTGCTGGTCATGCCGCCCAAAGCCAATGCCACGTTGACCTTGAATGCAGATTCGATTGACATCGAATGGAAGGGCGTCAAAAACGATGATGACGCGACCAATCGAGTCATCACGCTGGGAGATGGTTCTGCCATCGTAAATTTGGTTGCAGGCGGCGATATTCGAGTCAGCAACCAGCCGAATGCTGGCGATACCGCCGAAGACTTCGGCAACTTTGCAGGCATCGGCATGGACTGGTCTGGATTCGGAGAGCGGATTTCACGTCAGGTGAACCGCGCCACGAAACAGGCTGAGGAAGCCGCCCGCCGCATGGAGCAAAAATTTTCCAGTCGTGGAGCAAAGGTAGGCGCAAGTTGGGATTTTTCGCCGAAGGGCGTTCCCATGCCACCCAAGCCGCCCGTTTCAGATGAAGAACGACTGGCGATCTTGAAGATGTTGCAGGAAAAGAAAATCACCGCCGAAGACGCGGAGAAACTTTTGTCTGCTCTCGAAGGAGGTGAATGATGTCCGCAGAAGAGCGAAGAAAGATTTTGCAAATGGTGGCGGATGGAAAGATCAACGCGGAGGAGGCGGCGGCGTTGATGCGTTCGCTGGAGGAATCGGCTGAGGCGGAGATTGAGGTCATCGAGACTGAATCCGCTTCGGGCGGGGAGCGGGTTTCGGCTCCAGAGTTCGACCAGATTCGTGAGCGGGCAAGACTCTTCGCCTGGATTCCGCTTGGGGTGGGAATCATCCTCACCATTTTGACTTCGTGGTGGATGTTTTCCATCCAGCAGAAATCGGGGTTGAACTTCTGGTTCTTTTGCATGAGTATGCCGTTTTTGCTTGGCGTGTTTTTGATTGCGTTGAGCGGGGCTTCGCGCTGGCTCTATGTGAATGTGGATCGTTCGCGTCAATCTGATGGACCTAAAAATATTACACTGGCTTTTCCCTTGCCGCTTGGCTTGGCTGGCTGGTTTTTGAAAAACTTTGGCTCGCATTTGCAATGGGAACATGCTGATGAAATTCTGACGGCGGTTTTAGCGGCGAAGACCGCCACCGAACCGCTGATTGTCAACGTGGACGAAGGCGACAGCGGCGAGCGGGTGCAGGTATTCATCGGATAGGAGACTCACATGGCGAACAGCGAAGAACGAATGAAGATTTTGAAGATGATCGAGGAAGGAAAAATCAGCGCGGACGAAGGCTCGAAACTGCTGGCGGCTTTGAGCGGGGCGCGAAAGGGGATTCCGACTCCGCCGCGACCATCGGGCGGTTCGGCGCGCTGGCTGCGCATCCGTGTAACGGATGTGCGCACGGGGCGCTCGAAGGCGTCGGTGCAAATTCCGCTGGCGCTGGTGGATGCGGGGATGAAGATCGGCGCCCATTTCGCTCCCGAAGTGGAGGGCGTGGATATGTCGAATGTGATGGATTCGATTCGCATGGGCGTGACCGGCAAGATCATCGACGTGGTGGATGAGGAAGACGGGGAGCACGTGGAGATTTATGTAGAGTAGGGGGCGGGCTGGTATTCTTCGCTTGAGTTGACGAAGTATGTCTGTTGGTTAATTGCCCGCGGTCGTCGGAACGCGGGTTGTACTGGTTTTTGGAGTGGGATGAATGGGGGGGCGGATTGCGCGATTTCGAATTAAAACCCTATTGTCAAATGGTCGAAAAAGTAATAAACTGATTAAAGTATCGTTGCTTTTGGCTGGGCATTGAGAAGCATAAGAGAAAAGATGAATTCTGTACCGATTAGTCAACAATTCGCCGAGTATTATAAAGCGAGGGGTTTTTATTTGCTTCCCCGCGCTCCCATGTTGGACCCTTCAATCCCCATGTCATTTGTCATGAGCGCCGGATTGGTTCAGATAGAAACCTCTTTGGCGCGGTCATCCAATCGACCGGGCAATCAGTTCGTTCTGGTACAAAATTGTTTTCGTCATTTTGATCTTGAATCTGTTGGAAAAGACAGTACGCATCTTAGTTTTTTTGAAATGCCGGGCGCCTTTACTTTTGGGCCAAACAACAAGGCTGAAACGATTCAGAACATGTGGCTATTGGCGACCTCCATTTTGGGAATAGACAGGAATCGGATTTGGGCTACATACTTCAAGGGCGGAGACATTCTGCAAAACAGCCTGCCGGAAGATGTTATTACCCGGGAAACCTGGCTGGACGTTGGAATCCCCTCAAATCGAGTCGTAGGCTTGGAAGCCAATAATTATTGGATTCAAGGGCGTGGAATTGAGAATATGGTCACGCCTCGTAAATGCGGACCCAATACCGAGTTGTTTTTTGATCGGGGAAGTGAAGCCTGTGGCCCAAATTGTATGCCCGGCTGCGGTTGTGACCGGTTTGTTGAGTTCTCCAATTCACTATTTATCAGCCACGAAATCAACAAGGAAAACACAAAACTAACTCCCATTCCAGAACCATTTACTGAAACCGTAATTGGCACGGAAAGAGTCGCCATGATTTTGCAGGATGCGCCGTCTGTATTTGATATTGATAGTTACCTGTCGATTATCAATACGATACGCGCCTTTGCCGGCAGGTCGGGTCTTCCAGAATCCATGCGTGCTGTCAGCGAGAAGGTTGTCGCAGATTATGCAAAAGCCCTGTATTATCTGATCGCAGATGGCGCCCCACCACCCGGCAAGAATGGGCGGGAGCGAATCATCAAATTGCTGATTCGCGGCGTGTTGACGCGCCAAAATATTTTGGGGATTTCCGAGCCGGATTTCCTGTTTGTATTGTTGGACTGCGTCGCCTCGAACGGGTCTGACAGACCCGAAAAAAACGCTACCCGAAAGCGAGTCCTCGATTACTTTATGATCGAGACCCCGCGTTTTCTGCAAACGATCGAACGCGGGCAACGTATTTTTTCTCAATTGCTCGAAGAGAATCACGGAAATACGCTTTCAGGAAGGCAAATTGCATATTTGGAAAAATCACTGGGGTTGCCTCACAGTTTGGTCGCTGTATTATTGTGGGAACGTGGACTTCCATTTTTAGAACCAGATTACCATCAGGCATTGAAAAATTGGAAACAGGCCACGCTAAACTAAATAGACAACTCTTATAAATCTGCCCGGTTAGCGATTGAATAAGGAGAAGAAAATGAGCGCTCTTCGTTCCGCGTCCAAAAAAGACCGACTCAATCAGGCTCTGGCGGTTTTAAATAAAATTGCTCAAACCCTGATTGCCACCCAGGACCTATCTGGTATGCTCCAAACGATAGCCCAAAATGCCAGGGATGTCCTTCGGGCAGATATTGTCGACTTGTACGAGTATATTCAAACTGCCAATGAATTTGTTTTGCCCCCGGTTTTGGTTGGAGCAAGACGACATCGCCACATTCCTAAAGTGAAAATCTATGATGATGACGTGGTGATGAAGGTGGTCAAAGCGGGAAAGCCAAAATATTTTCCTGACGCGCAGGCGGCAACTCTTTTGACGGGGAAGTTTAAAGTAAAACGCGCCGATGCTCCGGATAAGCGTTTTGTCGCCCGCGAAGGGGTGCTTTCTTCAGTTTCGATTCCGTTGCGGGCAGGCAGGGAAACTGTGGGGATAATGTTTGTCAACTATCGGACAAAGCAGTCTTTTAACGATGAACAGAAGAACCTGATCGAGTCATTCTCTAATCTGGCGGCCATTGCCATATATAACGCCCGCCTGTACAAAGCCGAGTATGAGCGTCGTGAGTTGTCTGATTTTCAAACACAGGCGCTGGATAGGCTTAGTCGATTGTCTCAGCGACTTGTGTCGATACGGGAAGAACATGAAGATGTCAGCGGGCTTTTGGATGAAGTTGCGCGAAGCGCAAAAGAGGTTTTGCGGGCTGATATTATCGAGCTTTATGAGTATTCGCAGGCAAAAAAATCATACCAACTTCCCCAAATATCGGTTGGAGAAAGAATAGGTCCCTTTGTCCCCAAACAGGAAATTTACGAAGATGATTCTATTTTGCTGTTAATTGATCGCGATGGCCCTTCTTATATTGAAAACTCCCAGGTCGATGACAGCATTGCCAGCGATTACTCGGTTGTGCGAGCCGATATGCCAGCGGAACGTTTTGCCATCAGAGAGAACATTCAGTCGACGGCGGCCATCCCGCTCAAAGTGGGCGATGAGCCGGTGGGTTTAATGTTTGCCAATTATCGGACGAAGCAGGATTTTACAGCCGAACAAAAAGAATTAATTGAGTTGTTTGCGAATCAATCGGCCATTGCCATTTATAATGCCCGCCTTTATCGGGCGGAACGCGATCGTCGCCAGGCATTGGCCAGGCTTAGCCAGTTATCACAACGCTTGGTGTCGATACGGGAGGAGCATAAAAACGTCCGTGACTTTTTGCATGAGATTGCTCAAAGCGCCAAGGAGGTTTTGGAAGCCGATATCATCGAACTCTATGAGTATCTGCATTCGAAAAGATCGTATAAACTTCCTCAAATATCGATTGGAGAAAGTGTGGGGCCGCTTGTCTCCAAACAGGAAATTTATGAGGATGATGTCGTTTTGCGGTTGATCGATCGCGCCCAACCCTCTTATATCGAAGATTCCCAGGCTGATGATAGCATAGGCAGTGATTACAAGATTATTCGAGCCAACATGCCAACTGAACGTTTTGCCATAAGGGAGAAAATTCAGTCAACGGCTGCCATCCCGCTCAAAGCTGGCGATGAGCCGGTAGGTTTGATGTTTGCCAATTATCGTATAAAGCAGGAGTTTACCACCGAGCAAAAGGAATTGATCGAGTTGTTTGCAAATCAGGCTGCCATTGCGATTCAAAATGCGCGACTGTATAAAGGGTTGGACGAACTGGTTAAAGAGCGTACCGGACAGTTGGAGGACGCCAATTATAGACTGGATGAGATTAATCAAAGATTGGAGATATTGATAGATTTTGGCCAAAAATTGACATCTGGAATTCGATTAAGAGAGGATGAAATTCTTAACTTGATTCATAAAGAAGCCAGCGGATTAATGGATACACAAAACATGTATATTGCTCTTTATGATAAAGAAAAAGACGAAGTGCGATTTGGGCTCGCATTTTATAGCGGCA
This sequence comes from uncultured Chloroflexota bacterium, assembly GCA_903837815.1. GTDB lineage: Bacteria > Chloroflexota > Anaerolineae > Anaerolineales > Villigracilaceae > Villigracilis. The sequence goes on from CAILWD010000005.1 coordinate 5,688, forward strand.
ATCGCATTGATGTAAAAACAGAGCCAAGCTGGCAGCCGCGCAAAGCGGGGAAGGGGAAAACAGAGGAGATTATTCGAACCAAGAAGTTTCTTTTTCACAAAACAAAACAGGAGGCAGAGGAGTGGTATGCCGAACCAGGCCATAAAGAGTATGTCGGCAAGGCATCACCCTCCTGGATTGGAGTCCCAATTATCAGCGGGCTTGAAGTCTTGGGCGTAATTGCCACCTATCACCCCACAGAAGACAATGTGTATGATCAAGACGATTTGAAAATCCTGCAAGGAATAGCCGATCAAGCTGTGGTTGCGCTTGATAATGCCCATTTATATTATGAGGTAAACACCAAACTCAGGAATGCAATTGAAGAGCTTGAGCGGACTCACGAACAAAGGTTATGGGCCGAGATTGGAAAAACAGCAGGCAGCCTGGCTCATCGGATAGGCAATAAAGGCGGTATTATCCGTGTGACCATCACGGACTTGTTTGACGACTTGAAATCCAAGGGCATCGAAGACGAAACAATAATTAACAAATTGAAAATGATAGAGCGAAACAACCAGTACCTGCTTGAAATGTCAGATCTATTATTTAAGCCGGTCGATGCGACAAAAAAGGACCTCGAAAAAGCGAATATTATCCTTCTTGTTGCCGATGCAATTCGCTCAATCGATATTCCAAATGATGTTGAGATAGACATCCCATCTGCCATAGACGAATTGCCCCAGGTCCGTGTAAACAGATCTTTCGTGGAAATTTTTGTGGAAATAATAAATAATGCGCTGGAAGCCATGAAGTCTTCGCCCGTTAAGAGAATTATTATTGATGGTCAGATTGCCGGAAAATTTGTTGAAATATCTTTCCAGGACACAGGCCCGGGAATTTCTGAGGAAGACCAGGAAACCCTTTTTGATTTATTTGATCGTCTGCCGGATAATCGCGAAGGAGTTGGAAAACATAGAGGGTTTGGGCTGTGGTGGGTAAAATCCTTCCTGTCAAGTATTGGAGGCGATTTGCTGTGTAAAAGCGCGCCTGGGCAAGGCGCTCGTTTCATTATCCAAATTCCTCTTTAGCGAATTAAAGGCGGAACGATGAACAAACAACCAAATATTCTTTTGGTAGATGATAAACAAGAATGGCTGTCTTTTAGCCAGTCATCTTTATCCCGGGAGGGGTATTCTGTAGAACTCTCTAAAGATGTTCAACACGCTTTGGAGTTGTGTCAAAATAAGCGTTTCTCTTTGGTGTTGGTGGATTTTAATTGTATGGAAAGAGAGGAGAAATGGTTTAAGAATCTTATTTCACACGCTAATAGCCGATACGTTGTTGTACTGTCATCTATGGACTTGTCCCCTGAAAAACTGCGAAAAGCTTTTAATTTAGGAGCATTTGACTGTGTAGAAAAATGCTATGACGCGCAAAATTTGTTGCTGCTTGTGGAAAAGCAGTTGAATGATATCCGTCAGAAAAGTAAAGCAAAGGAATAATTATGGGAAAAGGGCATATTTTGATCGTTGAAGATGATGATGATTGGCGCTCCATTCTTACATCATATTTGAAGGAAATACCAGCAACCATAAAGACCGTTGCCGACTACCCTGCAGCGCTGCAGGCTCTCAGGGAGGCGCATTTTGATATCCTAATATTGGATCTAAGGCTTGATGATAAGGAAGATAAGAATTTTGCAGGGATGGAATTGTTAACCTATTTGAGAAAACAGGAGAATCATCAGGTTGAAGATACCAATGTCATAATAATTTCCGCATATGGGACGCAACACCATATCAGGGAAGGCTTTAAGTCTTATGGCCTGCTCGATTACATTCCCAAGCAAAACTTTAATAAAAAAGAGTATGAAGAAATTATACGGAACGCTCTAATCCGGAAAAATTGCTTATAACCACCCATGGACGTAATTATGACAACTAAACAAGGAACTATCCTGGTAATTGATAATGATCCAGACTGGTTGGAAATTCTGTCCAGCGCCCTTAAGAGTGATGGCTTGTTTGAGGTTGTGAGTGTGGAACGCAGGAGAGACGCCATCCAGCAGCTTCAGGAAAATAGATTTGATTTGGTTTTTGTAAATCTGCTTTTGAGAGAAGCGTTCTCCGGCCCATGGCTGGCTGATTTCACGATGATACTTGATGAAATATCCAGCCAGAAAGGCCGCGCTATTATGTTTACAGGTGTTAACAATGAAGACTTTGAAATAATGAACACCATTTTTGATCTGAGGCGACAGTATAAAGAAATATTAATTGTGCTTCCAAAGCATAACATTAGTACATATAAAATACGCGAAGAAGCCATGCGCGCTCTTGGAATTGCTGATCCTCATTCAAGTGGACTTGCGACTCCACCTCGTGTTGGCGTGGTTTTGGACGAAGTATCGGCCAGTATGTTTTCATCGAAGAAGAGTTTGTCGTTCACGGGCGTCAGGCAAAACAACATTGTGCAAGATATTTTTTCGACCTTAGGCGACAACTTCCCCCGCAGAGGATTCCTCAAGTCGCATGAAGATAAAATCCAAATGTTGGTTGAGGCCCGAGAGGACAGGAAAATATACTCTTCTGTTTCGTTGTGGAACGCCCTTTGGCTTGATGAACCGGGTCTGCCAAACATACCGTTAATGAAAGTCCTGGCAAAACAAGAGTTTTCTGGCGGGATGTATGAAACATATCGAGATCATGTCTCGCACTCCATCTGGATGTATTTTTTGGGCCTGTATTTATATTTGCAAAACACCCCTGTTGGAAATGCAATTAGAAAAAAGATGACGGAGGATACATTTCTAAAAGCTTGGAAAATAGCTTCTATTTTTCATGACATTGGATATGCGGGAGATAAAGGAATAGATCACGAGGATGATTACCTAAAGCCTTTATTGGAAGATTTAAGAAAATTTAACGAATTTCCCATGGGGGAATACCTGACAGCTAGAGGAATTAAATGTTCTGAAGCGGATGAAGAAGCGATTGCGCGGGTAATTGGGCTCTTTACTCCCAAAGTCCTTACGCTTGATGATCTGGAAAAGCTGCCCATTCCTGGAAAAAATGAAAACATTCTTAATTTTATCGAAGATTTTGCTGTTCCTACTCAACTCGCCCAGCGTAACCAGACAACGCCGTTTCAAAACTATTATAGTTTATGTAAAACAGTTAAGCCCAAAAACCGCGAAAGATTTCGCGACCATGGAATTCTTAGCGCCTTAATTCTCCTTCATCAATTTTATTACTTTGATTATTGTCTGAAAAGTCTAAAAAACATATCACTTCCGGAAAGACTTGGTCGCGAAACCCGGAGCGCCCTGGAAAAAATCATAACTGAACCAATTACGTCGTCATATGAAGAATCAATAAAGCAGGCCGCCGCCGCCATGGCTTTGCATAATGTAAATGTGGATATTTGGAATATTGAAAAGGCAAAGGATTCTCCGTACAACCTAAGCTTAAGCGATTATAAAATAACCCTTGACGATACGCCGCTTGCGTTTTTGTTGGCGCTGACGGATGTTCTTCAATGTTGGGACAGGCCGATGCGGAGATATGTTGACAATCCGAAGAAACTTTCACTCAGAAGCCAGGACGTGAGCATTCGATGTGAGAATGACACTATTGTCTGGTCGATAAAAGATGATTCCACGAGCGGGGAAAAATTGGTAAAACCCAATCAAGAGATTCAAGTTATGTCGACATATTTGTCTTATGGCAGAGATGGAAATCTAAATGCGCTGATTCGGGAGGAAGATTGGATTGAATAATTTCTTCGTATAAAGACCCGTAATTGATTTTTTACCAGCATGATGGAAAATCATACATCCAAATCCAGCGAAGGGAATGGGGCGGGCATTCCCTTTTTGCTTGGCGCGTAATATTGGCGTGGGATGGGATGTCTATTGTTTGGAGGCTAATATGACAGACGTAAAATATGTAACCGAAGCAGATTTTCAACAGGAAGTGATTGGAGCTGACCTGCCCGTGCTGGTGGACTTTACCGCGGTTTGGTGCCAGCCCTGCAAGATGATCGAGCCGATTGTCAAGCAACTGGCTGGCGAGTGGGAGGGCAAGGTCAAGGTGGTGAAATTGGATGCAGACCAGAATCCCGCCATCATGATGCAGTACGGCGTGATGGGAATCCCCACCCTGATGTTGTTCAAGGGCGGCGAAATTAAGGAGCGCATGACAGGCTTTCAGCCCAAAGATAAACTCGCCGCGAAAGTCACCCCGCATTTGTAGGGGCAAAGGGAGGAAGACCCTAAAGGTTGCTCAAACCTTTAGGGTCTTTTATTTTTAATCGTAATAATACGGCGAGCAACTAACTTCTTCGCCAGAGGGCGTGGTGACAAAAATGGGGTAGTCGCTGTCGTCCACTTCAAATTCATCGAGGTCGGTTGCGATGGTTGCCAGAGACTTGTCCGCGTTGAAGGTGGCGAGGTGGAACGACTGCCAGGCGGGTTCGCTTTGATAGAGTTCGCGCTCGTGGCGGAGGCAAGCCAGCGAAGCGCCGATTTTCTCGTGGACAGAATCGGGTAGGGATGGATTCTCGTAAGCCGCAACCAGTTCGGGGATGGAGTCGTCGGAAAGGTCAAGGAAGTATTGGGCGTCCAGTTCGACGGTATCCGCCTGCGGGTGGAGTTCACGCTGAATGTTCTGGCGGACGATGAAGGCGTCCACGTTCAAGATGGGGAGGGAGGCGGCAAATCCCAGCGAAGCAATCAGCAGGGCTAAGGTGAAAAGGCGCTCCTTGCGGAGGATTTCGAGGGCGATGGTTGCCACCAGCAGCAAGCCAATCCAAACCAAAAAGACATGGGTGTAGGTTCGCAGGCGCGAGAA
>CAILWD010000006.1 GCA_903837815.1 uncultured Chloroflexota bacterium
GCGTCGGCGGTGATGCTTGGGCTGGGATTCATCCTCTCGTTCGGGCGCGCGCTTGCCTCGCCGTGGTTCGTGCCCATCGCGCACACACTCATTGCATTGCCGTTCGTGATTCGCACGCTCCAACCCGCTTTGGCATCCATCCCCGAAAAACTTCGACAAGCCGCCGCCACTTTGGGTGCGTCACCATTCCGCGTCTGGCAAACCGTGGACTTTCCCTTCCTATCCCGTGCCACGCTCAGCGCCGCCACCTTCGCTTTCACCGTCTCGCTCGGCGAGTTCGGCGCGACCCTCCTGCTGACCCGCCCCGAATACCCGACCATCCCGATCGCCATCCAGCGTTTCCTCTCCCAGCCCGGCGGACTCAACTTCGGGCAGGCGATGGCGATGGCAACCCTTCTCATGCTTCTCACCACACTTTCGATCTTGTTCATCGAACGCACCCGCCTTTCCGACTCTGGAGAATTTTGATGCTCGAACTGCGCGACATTTTCAAAACCTACGATAACCAGCCGCTCCTGCGCGGCATTTCATTTTCCGTTGCGGAAGGGGAGACGGTCTGCCTGCTTGGCGCGTCGGGCAGCGGCAAATCCACGCTGTTGCGGATGATCGCTGGATTGGAGAATCCTGAAAGCGGGCGGATTCTGTTCAACGGGCTTGACCTCGCCCAGACTCCGACTCATCTCCGCGACTTCGGGCTGGTGTTTCAGGACTACGGGCTTTTTCCACACCTCAATATTTTTGACAACGTGGCGTTCGGGTTGAAGATGCGAAACCTACCCGCCGCCGAAATCTTCCTGCGTGTAGCCGCTCTACTGGAAAAGGTCAACTTGACGGGGTTCGAGAAGCGCAAAGTGACTGACCTCTCAGGCGGCGAACAACAGCGGGTTGCGCTTGCCCGCGCCCTTGCCCCCCAACCCAGACTTTTGATGTTCGATGAACCTCTCGGCGCATTGGACAGGACTTTAAAGGAAAGTCTCTTGCAGGAACTCCGCTCCATTTTGCATGAGACGAAAATCCCTGCCATCTACGTCACCCATGACCAGGATGAAGCCTTCGCCATCGCAGACCGAATTCTGCTTTTGCACGAAGGCGAAATCGTCCGCGCGGGAACGCCTGCCGAAGTCTGGTCAAACCCAGGCTCGGCATGGGCGGCGAGATTTTTGGTTGCGGGAAATATTATCGAAGGCGCAGTAGTTGCGTCGGGTCAGGTCAAAACCGAATATGGTGTTTTCACTTTGGGTTGCAGCCACAGACATGCGGCGGGCGAAAAAGTCCCGTTGTTGGTCAAGCAATCGGGTGAGGTCGGGGAGGAGATAAAGTTCAAAGTGGAAGACGTGCTTTTTAAGCGGGACCAGTTCGAGGTGCGGGGAGAAGGGCTTGTCTTTCAACTGAAGCAAGCGCCTGCTGTTGGTCAAGTCATCAAAGTGAAAGTGGAGGTTGAATGTCTCAGATAAAAGTCTTGAAAAAGAATCTTGCCGACGAAGTAACCTGGCAATACGAAGGGACGGTTTTGCGTCGGGAGGAGAATCAAATCACGTTGGAAGCGTTGTTCAATCGCGATGACCTGCCTTTCATGGACATCGTTCTCAAACGCAACGACCGTTTTGTGGAGACGTTTTACTCAGACCGCTGGTACAACATCTTCGAGATTTACGACCGCGACGATGGAAAACTCAAAGGGTGGTATTGCAACGTCGGCAAGCCCGCTGTTATTGGAGATGACTTCGTTTCGTATGTTGATCTTGCACTCGATCTATGGGTTGCGTCAGATGGCAAACAAACAGTTCTGGATGAAGATGAATTCGAGGCAATGAACTTGAACGGCGAGTTGAAACAGAAAGCGTATGACGGTTTGAAGGAATTACAGGAAGTCATTACAAAGCGCCGCAACAGCGGTGAAACAAAAAATCCCCCGATGTAACTCGGAGGATTTTTTATGACGATGGTTACATTCCCATCGCCTGGATGACCTGGTCGCCAAACTGCCAGGCAAGTCCGAGTGTGGCACAGCAACAACAAAGCAAAACAACCACGACGATACCGATGATGAGACCTTTGTTGCTTTTCTTTGGGGCTTCGGGGGTAACGGGCATTTCGTTCATTTCATTCATGATTTCTACTCCTTTGTGATGGGACGGATAAAGGGTTAAGATGAATAACAGACAGGAGGATTATATCAGGCAGTACGCGCCTTGTCTGTGCGTCGCCAGAGCCACCAAAGTACTAGCGCCAGCAGAATGACCAGCAGGGTTCCCACGACGATGGGGATGAGTACCGCAAGCATGGAAGTGATGAATGAAACTACATCCTCTGCGATGGACACGGGGACGTTGCCTGCGCCGCCTGTGGTTGCTGTGACAGCGGGACGCAATGCCGCCGCTTTGGCGACATGGACGGTTCCAGCCATGAGCAATCCGCAAGCGAGAGCCAGCACTGGATTAACATCGGTGATGACCTTGGCGCTGGCGGCGAAGGCGATTGCTCCCGCCGCTGGACGGACGACGGTTTGAATCACGTCGTTGATGTGGTTGACGGCGGGGACTTTGTCCGCGACCATCTCGATGATGACCAACACCCCAAGCAGGATCAAAATCCAGGGATTGGCGAGCAGGTCCCAGGGTTGGGCGAGTTTGAGCGTGTCGGGAAAGTAATGCGCGATGACTCCCACCACCAGCAGGGGAATGTAGGCATTCAATCCCGCGCTGGCTGAAAGCCCGAAGGCGGAAAATATACCGAGTAACATTTCCATTTTTTCTGTCCTTTTTTATTGTCGCCTCGTCATTGCGAGGAGGGTGCGCGAAGCGTCCCGACAAAGCAATCTCCATCACAATAAAGGGAGATTGCTTCGGCAAAGAACGCCTCGCAATGACGAGGGCTATTTATCCCGACATCCCAGGGAAGCCGTTCCATGTGCCTGTAAGTTGCAAGCGGAACAGGTCAATGCTGAGCATCATCAAAATCGCCAATGTAAATCCAGATAAAAGCGGAAGCCAGAGCTGGCGCGGACTCTCGAAGGTGTTGTCCTGCCGCATGATCATGATCCACAAAATGGAGAAGACAATCACCAGCAGGGACAACGTGCCAAGCGCGCTGAGATAGGCGATTGGATAAAGCGCGATTGGGTTGTCGGTCAGGATGAGCAGGTTGATTCCGA
>CAILWD010000007.1 GCA_903837815.1 uncultured Chloroflexota bacterium
AGTGAAAATTCGCCGACGGGTGAATATCCCGCTCCCGAAACGTTGAACAACTCCCCATCGGCGAAAATTTTCCGCACGGTCATTTCATCTTTGGTGAGTGTGCCAGTCTTATCCGAACAAATCACAGAGGTGCTTCCGAGGGTTTCCACGGCGGGCAGGCGGCGGATGAGCGCGTTGCGCTTGACCATTTTTTGCACGCCGATTGCCAGCGAAATGGTGACGACGGCGGGCAGGGCTTCGGGCACAACCGCCACCGCCAGCGCGATGCCGAAGATGAGCATCTCGACGAAAGGCTGCCCGCGGAATAATCCCAGCGCGACGATGATGGCGACTACCACAAAAGCCGCGCGCGCCAGCGCCGTGCCGACCTTGTCCAAATTATGCTGGAGCGGAGTCTTGCCGGTCTCGACGGTTTGCAGAAGTTGGGCGATCTTGCCAAACTCGGTCTGCATTCCCGTGGCGACGACCAGCGCCTTGCCGCGCCCATAGGTGGCGGCGGTCCCTGCGTAGACCATGTTCTTGCGGTCGCCAACGGGCAGAGCCTGCCCTGAGCCTGTCGAAGGGTCATGAGAAGAAAGCGGGTTGGTGTGTTTTTCAACCGCGACCGATTCGCCGGTCAGCGCGGCTTCTTCAATTTGTAAATTCACCGCTTCGAGCAGGCGGGCATCGGCGGGAATGCGGTCACCGGTATGCAGGATGACCACGTCGCCCGGCACCAAATCACGCGCCGGAATTTTGACTTCCGTCCCATCGCGCAAAACGGATGCGGTGGGCGCAGCCATTTGCCGCAGGGCTTCGATGGCGCGTTCGGCGCGATATTCCTGAATAAAACCCAGTAAAACCGCAAACAACACGATCACCGCGATGGCAATCGACTCGATGCCGTGTCCCAGAAAAAGGGAAATGGCGGTCGCGCCAAGCAGAATCAGAATCAGGATATTCTTGAACTGATCCAATAAAATTTCCCAAGGGGAGATGCGTTTCGCCGCCTGAATTTCATTCGCGCCGTATTGCAAAGCGCGCCCGGCGGCTTCAGCCTGACTCAAGCCACTGGACTGGCTTTTGAGTTCGGCAAAGGTTTGGTCGATTGTCTGGGTGTGCCAGGTTTTATTCGATTCCATAATTTTATTTTTTCACTCCTTTGGATGCATCCTGCAAATCCTCCCGGCGCGGGATGCGGGATTTGAAGATGAAATTATCGAAGAGGCAGATCAATCCGCCCAAAACGGTCAGGAGAACTACGCCGATGAAATCTGCCGCAAAGGCAATGACCTCCTCGAACCAGATGATGAGAGATGTTCCCCCGGCTCCGGTAGCGACGGCTGGTTTCCAGAATTTTCGAACCAATGGAAAATGCGAAACGGAATGCGTTTGGTCGGACATGGGTATCTCCTTTTTTGAAAACTCAGATCGTTACTCATCCATCCTGACTGGCGCAAATCGAAGTGAGCGGCGGGTGAACAAAACGTAGGTCGCAATCACAGCCAGCCCGCCAGCCAGCAGGTATGGAAAATATTGTTTGAGATAATGGCTGATCAGCGCCCATTCGTGCCCAAGCACATAGCCTGCGCCGATCAGCAGGGTACACCAGACATACGCGCCGATAAAGGTGGCGACAAGAAAAGTGAGGAAGGACATGCGCGCCAGTCCCGCCGGGATGTTGATCAGTGTGCGGATGCCAGGCATGACGCGCCCGACCAGCACCACTCCTGCGCCCCAGCGGTGGAACTGGTTTTCTGCGCGGGTGATGTGGGCAGGATCGATGCGTACCCAATGGGCGAATTTATCCACCAGCGGACGACCGCCAAGCCGCGCCACCCAGTAGGTGATGGATGCGCCGAGCGTGCTGCCGACAGCGGCATATAACCCGCCGATGAAGATCATCGAGACGGGCAGTTGGTGTTCCGAAATCAGCATCCAGCCTGCCAGTCCGAGAATGATCTCGCTGGGCGTGATGCCTGTGGCATTTTCAAAGGTGAGCAAGATCGCCACGCCAAACCAACCCCAGGCGTCGTAAATGGTTTGGGCGGCGGATAGTATGATGGTTTCGAGAGCGTCGATCAAAGTCTTTCTCCATTTTGTAAATCGTTTGAGTCTTCAATATCAGGTAAACAGGAAATAACCGGCTTGGCAAGCCAGCCAGTTTCATGCGCACTGGGACAACAAGTCACAGTGTCTGGTCAATTAAATGGGTTTGGGAGGGGGCGAGACGGGAGAAAGGCTGACGGCTCGAATCTTCGAACTCTTGTCTTCCAGTTTGTGGAGGTTCAAGCCCGCCGAGGCAGTGGCGACGTTTGTCGCCAACAGGTCTTCTTCCAGGTCGAATTGGTCGAAATCCACTTCGAGGATTTCGGTCGCGAACACGCCGGCAACAGGCAGGTACGACTGGCTCCCAAAACAGAGGAAGAGAATCAGTATCGCCAGAAGGGTTTGAAGTGTGGTTTGTTTGTTCGTGTTTGAACTCATACCGAAATCGTGAAAAATAAAAAGACCATCGCCAAAAATAGCGATGGTCTTGCGCTTTCATTCAGACAGCCGGGAAATTTCTTTCCGTATTGACGACTGTCGATCCCGAAAAAGCCGGGCGGCTACTCCCCATCGGAGTAATCAAAGTCTACAGGGTTTTGGGGCTGGAGTCAATGATTTTTGCCCGACAATTTCGATAAAATTCATCCGGTCACGGCTTTGATTTTTTCCGCCGCCGCAAAACCAGCCTGTAACGCCTTGCGGTTCATTTCATCAGTGCCCTTGGGGGCGCGGGCGACGACTGCCTTTTCGAGCGCATCACGCGAGACCACGCCTGTCATCCCAACCAGCACGCCAAGCGCCACGGTGTTGGCGGTGATGGGTTTCCCTGTCGCTTCGTGAGCAATGCGGGCAACCGGAACCTTGACACCCGTAAAATCGGCGTGGACGGCTACGCGATCTTCATCCACGATCAGCAACCCGCCGGCGTGGACGGTCCTGGCGAATTTCCGGTATGCCTCCTGACTCAGCGCCACCACCACATCGGCGGATAGCACTTCGGGGTGGTCGATTTCAACGTCCGAGATGACCACCTCCGAGCGGCTGGCTCCACCTCGGGCTTCGGGTCCGTAGCTTTGGGTCTGGGTGGCTTGTTTGCCATCGTAGATTGCGGCAGCTTCGGCAAGAATAATCCCCGCGAGGATCATGCCCTGACCGCCTTCCCCGGCAAGCCGAATTTCGGTTCGCTTATCCATTAGTGCCTCCCCGTATGACGTAACTTCAACTCTTCATCGTGTTTGCGCTCTACGAGCGAGTCGTAGATTTTGGTGTATTCCGGACGTTTCTTCTTGTGCAACACGCCGCGCACGATCTTTGTGTTGGCTTCGCGCGCATCTTCGCCGAGTTTTTCATAGGCAGATTTCGAAATGCTGTTGTCTTTGAGCGTTCGCATCATGTCTGCCGCAGAGCCGAGTTTGTTGATGCGACCATACGTAGTGTGACAATAACTGACAGCTTCCACCAGGCTGAACCCTTCGGTGGAGATGGCCTCCGAGAGGTGTTTATCCAATTCGAGCGGGTGATAGACCGTGCTGCGGGCGACGAAGGTGGCTCCAGCCGCGGCGGCCAAATCGCAGACGGGGAAAGGTGGTTCGACGTTTCCGTAAGGGGCGGTTGTGGCGCGCATCCCCTCCGGCGTGGTGGGGCTGTATTGTCCGCCGGTCATGCCGTAGATCGAATTATTTACCACCAGCGCAGTGATGCCGATATTGCGGCGGGCGGCATGGATAAAGTGGTTGCCTCCAATTGCCAGCGCGTCGCCGTCGCCCATGATGGCAATGACTTTCATGTCGGGGCGGGCGATCTTGAGACCGGTGGCAAATGCCAGGGCGCGTCCGTGGGTGGTGTGCAGGGTGTTGTAATCCATGTAGACTGGCATACGCGCGGTACAGCCAATGCCAGCCACCAGAGCCACCTGGTCATTTTGCAAACCGAGGCTTTCGATGGCGCGAATTAACGACCCCATCACCACACCAATGCCACAGCCCGCGCACCAAATGGTGGGAAATTTTTTGTTCTTGCGCAGGTTATGCAGAGTGCCGCTCGACTCGAACCAGTCTTCACGCGGGATTTGCCCCTCGCTGACGTCGATGTCGTGGACAGAAAGAATATGGTCTGACATGTTTATACCTCCGCTGCTTCCAAAACCATATCGGGCGTGACCATCTCGCCGTTGGCGCGGTTGACGCGCACGACCTTTTTTCGCCCGGCCACGCGCTCCACTTCCAGCGCCAGTTGTCCCAAATTCATTTCGGGGACGATGATTTTATCCACCGAATCTGCCAGTTCTTCCACTGCTTTTTCGGGGAAGGGCCAGATGGTTTGCGCGGTGAACAGGCTGACCTTTTCACCTTTTGCCCGCATTTGTTTTACAGCATGGCGGGCAGTGCGCGCTGATGCGCCGTAGCTCAAAATGGCAGTCCGTGCGCCGGGCTGATAATCGGTTTGATAGAGCAGAATGTCGTCGGCGGTTTCGATCTTGCGGTTGACGCGCTCGATCCAGGGGTCGATTTCATCCAGCCGTTGGGTGGGGAAGCCGACTTCGTCGTGGAACAAACCGGTGATGTGATAACGGTAGCCAAGCCCGAAACTTGCCATTGGCGGAACATCGCCATGATCGTTGCGGAAGGCTTTGTAGCTGTCGGGGGAATCGGTCACAATTCGCTCGAATTTTTCCACTGTGTCGAAGTCGGGCAGTTCAATTGGCTCGCGCATATGACCGATGATTTCATCGGTGAGCAAAATCACAGGGGTACGGTATTTCTCCGAAAGGTTGAACGCCCTTACCGCCAGTTCAAAGGACTGCGCCACCGAGGTGGGGCTGAGCGCGATGATCTGATGGTCGCCGTGCGTGCCCCAGCGCGCCTGCATCACATCGCCCTGCGACGCGGCTGTCGGCTGACCGGTGGAAGGTCCAAGCCGCTGGACGTTGACGATGACACACGGAATTTCCGCCATTGCCGCGTAGCCGATGTTCTCCTGCATGAGCGAAAACCCCGGTCCGCTGGTGGCGGTCATGGATTTGAGCCCGCCGACGCGCCCGCCGATGATGGCTGCCATGCTGGCGATTTCATCCTCCATTTGGATGAACTTGCCGCCCACCTTGGGCAATTCGCGGGACATGACCTCCGCGACTTCGGTGGAGGGCGTGATGGGATAACCCGCATAGAAACGGCAGCCGGCGGCAAGCGCCCCCATTGCGATTGCCTCGTTGCCTTGCATAAGTTTGATGGTCAAAATAGCCTCCTCGAAAGCTAATCTATCTTCCTGACCACAATCGCCAGATCAGGGCAGTGGGTATCGCAGAAATGGCAGGCGGTGCAGTTTTCAGGTTCCACCACAACCGGATGATTTCCACTGGGGTGCATTGCCAGCACATGGGTTGGACAGAACACAACGCAAATATTGCAACCCTTACACCAGGTTGCAAAAATCTTCACCTCGCCACGCGGACCCTTTCGTTGCGCCTTCTCTGTGGCTTGGTTTTCAGCAGGGACAAGTTTGTTCATAACAATCCTTTCTGCTTTTTATTATTCATCTGATAAATCATATTAATATGATTATAGCCATATTTTCCCTAAATACAACTGATAAAAGTCCTGATTAAAATCCTGATTCAATTATCGCCAAAATACGGTGAAAATCAAACAGTTTCCGCCCATGGGAATATAATCCTTGCTGGCTTTTGGAGTCTGGGAGTTCCACTTTTGCTTCGAGTTTGGAGTTGCCTTGTCTGCAGGCCCCACTTGCGGAGTCGGTCTTGATGGAGGCTTATGTTCGATTGGTATGCCTGGGTTGGCTTGCCCGCCCTTGTTTTCTTTGCCCGTGTGGTGGATGTGACCCTCGGTACGCTGCGCATCATCTTCACATCACGCGGCAAAAAAGTCCTTGCTCCCCTGCTGGGTTTTGTGGAGGTCTTCATCTGGGTCAGCGTCATTGCGCAGATCACCAAAGGCGCAAATAATATTGCCGCCTATCTTGCCTACGCCGCCGGGTTTGCCACCGGCAACTATGTCGGCATGTTAATCGAGAATAAACTGGCAATGGGAATGCTCGTGGTGCGCGTCATCATCCCCAACCATTTCCAGGAGTTGACAAAGGCTTTGAGTGATAAAGGCTACGGCGTGACCCGCGTGGACGCGCACGGCTCGCAAGGACCCGTCAACCTGATCTACACCATCGTCCAGCGCAAAGACCTGCCCGAAGTGGCAGAGATCATCCAAGGAATATATCCCAATGCCTTCTTCACTGTGGAGGAACTGCGTTCGGCAGAACATGGGGTTTTTCCGCGCAGTTCACAGGAGGCGCTGTTTAGAAGGAAGGTAAAGTGACTGGTTGCATAACGCAACCAGTCGTGCTATACTTTCTGATGAAAGGAAAAAAGTCATGAACACATTACATGTCCGCAGTGTGCCTGATGAGTTATACCTCCGCCTTCAAAAACTAGCCCTGACGCAAAGCCGTTCTTTAAGCGCGCAGGTGATTACCCTGCTGGAACAAGCCGTCGAAATTGAAGAACGCCGCAGGCAACAAGTCAAGGCACTGGCTTCGATCCAACGCAGGCGATTCAAAACTCCCGCGAATGCGCCTTCATCGCTTGAACTGCTTCGAGAGGACCGCGCCCGATGAGTGAAGTCGTACTCCGCTGCGTGCTGGATGCGAGTGTCGGTATTAAACTGTTTATCGAAGAGGAACTTTCCGACAAGGTTCAAAGGTTGTTTACCAGACTTGCGGAAGACTCGCGCGCCGAAATCCACGTTCCCGACCTGTTTTATATCGAGTGCGCGAATATCCTGCTGAAATATACCCGCCGCTACAAACGCCCATTGGAGGATTCGCTGGCAGATATTGAAGACTTGAGCAAACTTGCGCTCGAAACCACATCCACCGCAGAGTTGATCGAGGATGCGCTTTCCCTAGCAAACGAGAAAAATCTGACCGCCTATGATGCCTGTTACGCTGTTCTCGCACAAAAACTGGAACTCCCGCTTGTCACTGCGGATGCGCCACTGGCAAGCGCCGTAGAGTGGGCGGTTTGGATTGGGGATTTCGAAATATAAGGGGCGCTTGTCTCTTCGCGCAGCGTGGGGTCTTTCCGCGCAACCCGGAGGAAGGCAAAATAAAGTTACAGCCAACTCTCCCTGTAATCCACCACATATTGCTTGAAGGAGATCGGTTTGCGCCCCGTCAAGGTTTCCAGTTCATGCGTGACGATATCCGCCATTCCAGACCGAGTCGAGGTGTAAAGCATGGTCATGACCAGCGCGAACATGAACGGCGTGCCGCGGCGCACGGTCTCGAACAGAAAGTGGAACGCGTTTGGGTTGCGATACTCGATCTTTCGTCCCAGCGTCTCGCTCATAATCTCCGTTGCCTGCCAGTAATCCAGCGCCTCGCCGCCGGTGAGGTCATAATTTCTCCCAACGTATCCATCCTGAGAGAGGGCAACCGCGGCGGCAGCGCCGATGTCGCGCACATCGATAAAACTGGTTTTGGCATTCCCGACCGGCACAAAGATTTCGCTGCGTTCCTTAATCTCCTTGCGGTGCGTGGTGTTGAGGTTTTGCATGAAAAAACTACAGCGCAGGAAGGTGGTTTGCAGATTCGCCTGTTCGAGATAAGTTTCCACCTTGTAATGCGGGACATACTTCATCTTCTCGATGCCGATTATTGAAAGAAAGACCACTTGCTTCACACCCGCGCGTTTTGCTGCGTCGATGGATGGGGCCATATCTCGCTGAATATTTGTGATGTGAGGCGGGCGCATGAGGAACATTTTTTCCACGCCCTGAAAGGTTGCCGCGTATGTTTTCGGGTCGGTGAAATCGAAAAGCGCTGCTTCGACCGAAACACCAAACCGCTCCTTGATTCTTTCCACATCAATATCCGCCGCGCGGATGTTTTTTCCCGTCGTTTGCAAATGCCTGACCACTTCCGCGCCCACGTTGCCGAGCGCGCCGATAACCAAAATAGGGGGTGTCACATTTTCTCCTTACTTGACTTTATATAGACCAGTCGTTATAATAACTCTATAACCCAAATTTGGGAAGAGGAAGAATGTCATGTCGAATGCACGCGAACAAATCCTGCAAGCCACCTGCGCCCTGCTCGAAAAACAGGGCTATCACGGCACGGGGCTGAACGAGATTGTCAGGGAAAGCCACGCGCCAAAAGGCTCGCTCTATTACTATTTCCCCGAAGGCAAGGAGCAGATCACGTCGGAGGCGATCCAGCAATCGAGTCAGGTCACTTCGGAGCGGATTCGTCTCGGGCTTGCGGAAAGTTCGGACGCGGCGCAGGCTGTCCATGATTTCATTCTGAAGGTTGCCGAGAATGTGGAACTTTCGGGGTTCGCGGCTGGCAGTCCGCTGACGGCAGTGGCGATGGAAACCGCGACCAAGTCGGAGCGGATCAACCTGGCGTGCCGCGAAGCCTACGGGACGCTTCAAAATGCCTTCCGCGAGAAACTGCTGGCGGGTGGGTATCCCCAGCCCAAGGCGGAGGAACTGTCGCTCTTCGTCGTGGCATCCATCGAAGGCGGAATCATCCTCAGCCGCACGAATCGAAACGTCGAGCCGCTGCGGATTGTCGCCAGGCAGTTGAAAATCCTGCTTTCCCTTTAGAAATTCAAGGAGACAAAATGAAACTGGTCGTATTCGGGGCATCGTCCCCAACTGGAAAATTGCTGGTCGAAAAGGCGTTGGCTTCGGGACATGAAGTGACTGCGTTCGTGCGTGATGCGGCAAAACTGGGAATGACCCATGAAAAATTGAAGGTGTTCGCGGGCGACGCGCTGAATCCCGCGCAAGTGGATGAGGCTGTCAAAGGGAACGACGCCGTTTTGAGCGCGCTTGGTCCGAAGGGCAAGCCGATGGTGATGGCAGCGGAAAGCACGAAGAACATCGTGACTGCCATGCAAAAGCACGGCGTCAAACGGTTGGCGGTGGTCTCGGTGGCGGGGATTGCCGTGCCGCAGGACAAGCGCGGTTTCAATTTGATCTCCGTCCTGATCAAGTTTTTCCTGAAGGATGTGTTCGTTGACCGCGAGAATCAACTGGCGGTGTTGGAATCCAGTAAGGTGGATTGGGTTGCGGCGCGAGTCCCGCGCCTGACGGACGACGCGGCAACGGGTTCGGTCAAAGCCTTCTTTGGGAATCCATCCCCAAGCCAAAAGATCACTCGCGCCGACCCGGCGGACTTCATGCTCAAACAGTTGACAGAAAATCAATGGCTGGGGCAGGCGCCGATCATCAGTAATTGATGTGTAAAAGTGACGGTCACCTGCGAGGTGACCGTCACTTTTTATCCTATGGAGAATTAATCTTAAGCCAAAAAACTCATGGTATAAAAATTTTCATTCGCGGGAGTCTTTACCATGACAAATACCATCCTTCTCTTTATCATTGGACTTGTCGTCCTCATCCTCGGCGCAGATTTGCTGGTGCGCGGCGCATCACGCCTGGCGGCGGCATTTGGCGTGTCACCGCTTGCCATCGGGTTGACCATCGTGGCGATTGGAACCGCGTCGCCTGAAATCGCCGTCTCGTTGAAAGCCGCCGCCAGCGGGCAGGGCGACCTGACGCTCGGCAACGTCCTCGGCTCCAACATCTTCAACATCCTCTTTATTTTGGGGGTGACGTCCATCGTCGCGCCCATCGTCATCGCGGAACAACTCATCCGCAAGGACGCGCCCATCATGCTGGGCGTTTCGCTGCTGACTTTGGCGCTGGCTTTGGATGGCAGACTCGGCTGGCTTGACGGCACTCTCCTTTTAATTGGGCTGGTTGTTTACACAGTCTTCGCCCTTAGACAAAGCCGGGCGGAAAGCAGGGAAGTCCAAAACGAATATGCCGAAGAATTTGCGGCGAAACAGCCGCGCACGGCGAAGCAAATTTTGATCAACGCAGGTTTTATTTTGATTGGGCTGGGACTGCTGGTTCTTGGCTCAAACTGGCTGGTGGAGTCCGCCACTGAGATTGCCAAAGCGCTCGGCGTAAGCGAACTGGTCATCGGGTTGACCATCGTCGCGGTGGGCACGTCCCTGCCCGAAGTCGCCACTTCGGTGATTGCCGCGCTCAAAGGTGAAAGTGACATTGCGGTTGGCAACGCCGTCGGCAGTAACATCTTTAACTTGCTCGGCGTTTTGGGAATTGCTGCGTTGGTGGCCCCCAGCGGCGTGACGGTTGCCTCGCGCGTCCTGCAATTTGACCTGCCCGTGATGATCTTCGTGGCGCTCGTCACCCTGCCGGTGTTTTATATTGACAGCCGCATCTCCCGCATCGAAGGCGGGCTGCTGCTGGCATATTACGTGGTTTATGTCGCCTATGTCGTTTTACGCGCCGCGCAAAGCGCCACACTCCCCACCGTGACGTTGCTCAGCGCGTTCTTCGTCCCGCTGACATTTATCGCATTGCTTGTGTTTGCCATCCGTTCGGCGCGCGTAAAACGAACTGTGGTATAAAAAATCGACGTTCTGAAACGAGATTGCCGCCGAAATGAACCTCTCATTGATCGGAGATTCCCATGACTGTAAAAACCTGCATGAAACGCGACGTGATTTCCATCCATGCCGACACGACCATCCGTGAGGCGATGACCCTCTTCGTCAAAAAACACATCGGCTCTCTACCTGTGGTGGATGACCACAACGTTCCCGTCGGCGTAATTGGACTGCGCGACCTGCTCAAACTCGAAATGCCAGCCTTCCTCGATTTTGTGGCAGACGTGGACTTTGTCCACGACTTTGGCGCGGTGGAAGACATGCGTCCCTCGGCGGCGACCTTGAAGAAACAGGTCAAGACCATCATGCGCCCCGTTTTCACCGTGAAAGAAGATTGCGGCTTGCTCCGCGCCTACTCGCTCATGCTCCAGCAAAACCTGCATGACATCCCTGTCATTTCCAAAGATGGGAAGATGGCTGGCATCGCCTCGCGGGTGGATGTGGGCGTTGCCATCCTTTCGACCTGGTTCAAGGGGGAAGCATGACCCTGCTTCCCATCATCCTTTCGACGCTGATTTTTTTCGGCAGCCTGATTCTCATTTTCTGGGAAAAGATCAACCGCTCAATTGTCGCCATTGTCGGCGCGGTGTTGATGATTGGCGTGGGCAAGGCGCTC
>CAILWD010000008.1 GCA_903837815.1 uncultured Chloroflexota bacterium
GACTGCATGACCCGAATCGCGCCGCGGACAGCAAACACGGCAGCCACAATCATCAAAATCGAAGCGGCAATAATCCCAGCATGAATGTCCATGAATTGGATTATAAACGTAAACCACAACGTTGAACGTTTAACGTTAAACGTTATAATCCGCGCATGACACAAGAAACCATCTTCCTCAAACTGGGCGGGTCGTTGATCACCGACAAGGACAAGCCCTACACCCCAAGACTCGATAAACTCAAAGACCTGGCGCTGGAAATCAAAACCGTCCTGGATTCAAGCCCGGAGCTGGTTCTGATTCTGGGGCATGGTTCCGGCTCCTTCGGGCACACCGCCGCGAAGAAGTACGGCACGCGGGACGGAGCCCCCCTCGCTCCTACGGAGCGCTCCCCCCATTTTTTGCGAAAATGGGGGGAGACAGAGGGGGGCAAAAATTATTGGAAAGGATTCGCGGAGGTTCGTTTTCAAGCGGCGGAACTGACCCGCTACGTGATGCAAACCCTGCTCGAAGCGGACGTGCCAGCCCTGCCGTTTTCGCCGTCGGCTTCGATGGTTTCGACTCAGCGAAAGGTCACGGCTCACAACCTCCTGGCTATGCGCAAAGCGCTGGAGGCGCACCTGCTCCCCGTTGTGCATGGGGACGTTGCATTCGATGAGGCGTTGGGCGGAACGATCCTCTCCACCGAGGATGTCTTCGCCTTCCTCGCCGAACACCTGCCTCCCACGCGGATTCTGCTGGCGGGCATCGAGGCGGGCGTTTGGGCAGACTTCCCGGCGCGGACCAGGCTGGTAAAAGAGATTCAACTGTCAGATTATGAAAAGATGAAGGCGGGTATCGGCGGCTCGGCAAGCACCGATGTCACCGGCGGAATGAAAGCCAAAGTCGAAGAGATGTTCGGTTTAATCCAAAAAAACAAAGGGTTGACCGTGCAAATTTTTTCAGCAGAGGAAGGCGGCTTGTTAACCCGCGCCTTGCAAGGTGAAAACGTGGGGACTCTGTTGAGAGAGTGACAAAAGAAGTGACAAAACGCCCTTGCGTTTTGATTGAAATATCAGATAATTGAAATATTAAATTATATATAATTCGAGAAGGAGATTCTATGGCACCCAAAGCAAAACCCGCTAAAAAGGCCGTCAAGGCAAAAGCCAAGGCAGTGAAACCCGTTGCGAAGAAAAAGGTCGTGGTTGCGCCCGCGAAGGCGAAGAAAGCCGCTGTCGTGTTCAAGCCGACCAAGTTGAAGTTGCTGCGCCCCGTTCCCTCAGACATCGACATCGCCCAGGCGGCGAAGGTCAAGCCGATTACGCAGATTGCCGCCGAACTCGGCATCCGCGAAAACGAGCTTGAACTGTTTGGCCCGTACAAAGCGAAGATCAAGCTGGAGATTTTGGAACGCCTCAAGAATCGTCCGAACGGCAAGTACATCGACGTGACCGCCATCACCCCCACCCCGCTCGGCGAAGGCAAGACCACCACCACGGTTGGTCTTTCGCAGGCGTTGGGCGCGCACCTCGGCAGGAAGGTCATCACCGCCATCCGCCAGCCTTCGCAGGGACCGACCTTCGGTATCAAAGGCGGCGCGGCAGGCGGCGGGTACTCGCAGGTCATCCCGATGGAAGATTTCAACCTGCACCTGACCGGCGACATTCACGCCATCACCGCGGCGCACAATCTGGTTGCCGCCGCCCTCGATGCCCGCGTGATGCATGAGAAGACCCAGGATGCCGAAAAGATGTTCAACGCGCTCTGCCCTGTGGACAAGAAGGGCAACCGCAAGTTCTCACCGAACATGCTGCGCCGCTTGAAGAAACTCGGCATCGAAAAAACCGACCCCAACCAATTGACCCCCGAAGAACAAGCCCGCTTTGCATATCTCAACATCGACGAAGCCACCATCACCTGGCGGCGCGTGGTGGATATCAATGACCGGATGCTGCGCGAAGTACAGGTCGGTTTGGGCAAGGATGAAGTCGGGCACGAGCATCGCTCCGGTTACGACATCACCGTCGCTTCCGAGATCATGGCAATCCTCGCGCTGACCACCGGGCTCGAAGACATGCGCGAACGCTTCGGGCGCATGGTCGTGGCGACCAACAAGCAGGGCGAAGCGGTCACCGCCGAAGACCTCGGTGTGGCTGGCGCGGTCACCGTGCTGATGAAGGACGCCATCAAGCCCAACCTGATGCAGACTCTCGAAGGGACTCCCGCCACCGTCCATGCGGGACCGTTTGCGAATATCGCCCACGGGCAGTCCTCGATCATTGCTGATAAGATCGCCCTCAAGCTGGTCGGACCCGGCGGTTTCGTTGTGACCGAATCAGGCTTCGGCGCCGACATCGGCATGGAAAAATTCTTCGACATCAAATGCCGCTACTCGGGTCTGATTCCGCAGGTGGTGGTGCTGGTCGCCACCGTCCGCGCACTCAAGATGCACGGCGGCGGACCGAAGGTCGTGGCTGGCAAGCCGCTTGCCCACGAATACATCGAAGAAAACCTCGATCTGCTCCGCGCCGGTCTCCCCAACCTCGAACGGCACGTCCAGAACGCGCTCAAGTATGGTGTGAACGTGGTTGTGGCGGTGAACTCATTTGCCACCGACACCCCTGCCGAAGTGGAACTCATCCGCGAAGCCTCGTTGAAGATGGGCGCGATGGATGCGGTTGTCTCGACTCACTGGTCAGACGGCGGCGCGGGCGCGAAGAAACTGGCTGAGGCTGTCATCAAAGCCGCCGACAAGCCGACGAACTTCCAGTTCCTCTACCCGCTGGAAGAGACCATCAAGAGCAAGATCGAAACCATCGCCCGCGAAATCTATCGCGCCGACGGCGTGGACTACACCCCCGAAGCCGAAGAACAGATTGCGCGCTACACCCGCCTCGGATTCGATCAACTGCCCATCTGCATGGCGAAGACGCACCTCTCCTTCACCACCGACGCATCGAAGAAGGGCGCGCCCACGGGCTTCCGCATCACCGTGCGTGAAATCCGCGCCAGCGTGGGAGCGGGCTTCCTCTACCCAATTCTGGGAGACATGCGCACCATGCCCGGTCTACCCACCCGCCCCGTCTTCTACGACGTGGATTTGGATCTGGAGACTGGCAAGGTTCTTGGGTTGTTCTAGGATCTATAAACACGTAGACAGGTAAACATGAAAAACAGCCGCGACAATTTTTGTCGCGGCTGTTTTGATTCAGAGGCAAGCTGATGGAATCCAAAATCATTTGCCTTTCATTTCCAAATAATCGCTGTAGCCGCCTTGATATTCCGCCAGTTGACCATCTTCGATGACCAGCAATCGTTCCACGGTTCGGTCGAGGAAATAACGGTCATGGGAAATCACAAGCACCGTGCCTTCGAAATCCTCAAGCGCCTGTTCCAGAACTTCGGCGGAAGCGATGTCGAGGTTGTTGGTCGGCTCATCGAGCAGGAGGAAATTTGCGCCAGACAAAACCACCAGCGCCAGTTGCAATCGGCTGCGCTCCCCGCCAGAGAGTTCGCCGATCTTTTGCGAGACCTGTCGATAGGTGAAAAGATAATGCAGCAGGAAAGCCGTCGCCCGCGATTCGCTCATTTCGCCCGCATAACGGACAGCATCCACGACAGTTTGATTGAAGTCCAAAGTCTCGTGCTCCTGCGCGTAATGTCCGATAGAAATGCTGGGACCGATTTTGATTTCGCCTGCGTCAGGCTGTTCCTGTCCGAGAATCATTCTCAGCAGGACGGATTTTCCCGCGCCGTTCGCGCCGATCAGCCCCACCCGCTCGCCGTGCCAAATGGTCTGGTTCAAATCCGAAAGCACCCGTTTCGCCCCAAAAGACTTCGAGATGCCAGCGAGTTCCATCACCTTGTTCGAGCCGCGCCAGCCGTTGAGTTGCAGTCCCATGCGGCGGCGTTCGGTGATCGGCTTCTCGACCTTCTCCATTTTATCCAGCCGCTTCTGCATGGCTTTGGATTTTCGAGACAGGTCTTCGTTGTCATAGACCTTGCCCCAAATCGCCAGGCGCTTGATGGCGGCTTCGAGGCGGGCAATCTGGTGCTGTTGGGCGCGGAACATTTCCTCCTGACGCGCCAGCCGCATTTCCTTGTCCGAAACAAAGGTGGAATAATCGCCCTCGAACAGGGTCAGTTTGCCGTCTTCCAACTCGGCGATGTGTGTGACGGCGGCATCGAGCAGGTAACGGTCATGAGAGATCAACACCACAGTCCCCTCGTACTCGCGGATGAGTTTTTCGAGGAACATCTTGCCAGGCAGGTCGAGGTGATTGTCGGGTTCGTCAAGCAGAAGAATATCCGGGCGGACCAGAAGCAGGCGCGCCAACCCGACGAGTTTTTTCTGTCCCCCGCTCAACACCGCGAGAGGTTTGGTCAGTTCACTTTGAGCGAGTCCCAGCCCGAGCAGAAGTCCGCGCACGCGCTCAGGGTACGAGTCACCGCCGAGGTCGTTGTATTCTTCGATGAGTTTGTGCTGCAATTCGAGCGCCCGCTGAAGTTTGCGCTCGTCGCCATAAACTTCGGGATTGCCCAAACTGTTTTCCACGCGCTCCAATTCCGCATGGACTTCCGCCACGCGCGGGTTGCCCGCCAGCGCGGCGTCGAAAGCCGTCCGCGTGGAATCAAGTTCGGGATGTTGCGGCAAATATCCCGTGGTCACGCCTTTGGCGCGGGTAATGCTCCCACCGAGTTCGGGGCTATGTTCGCCTTCGATCAGTTTGAAAAGCGAAGACTTCCCCGCGCCGTTCGCGCCGATGAGTCCGATTTTTTGTCCGCGTTGGATTTCCCAATTCAGGGCTTCAAAAATGCGCTTTGCGCCGAGGACGAGGGTGATGTTTGCAAGTTGAAGTTGTACCATCTTTTTATTCCATGTAGGGGCGACCCGTCAGGGTCTGCCAGAGTTTTGACCGATATTGGCGGGTCGCCCCTACGCATTGAAACAAAAATGCCGCAGGCGACCTGCGGCATCGGAAAGTTGAGGACGTACTTTCAGCACACAGGCGCGATTCCAGGAAGCCCCTCGAAGATAAAGCCACGAACGCCGATGATGAGTGGGGATTTGCCCGCGCGGAAAGTGTAGATCATGTGCGCGATTATAACTGATTTTGTGCCGACAACATCAACTCTGAAACGTGCGCCAGAGCCTTTTGCGAACGAATGTCGCCATAGAGCAGGCGGGCAAGCACTTCGACATCCAACTTATCGGCAGAGCCAAACTCGGAGATGAGCAACTGCAAAATTTTGCGGTCGCATTTATCGAGCAGGTCGGCGGCTTTTTGCACGTCGGCGGCAAAGAACATCTTGCGATTCAAAATCCGCTCGTGACTGTCGGGGTCGAACTCGAAACAGAAGGTGTGAAAAAGTTGATGCGCCACATCCAGCGCCACCTGCGCATCGAGTTTGGGCGTCGCCGCCTCATAATACGCCTGCGCCTGCTCCTTCAACTGATTGAAAGTAATCGGTTCGGGCGCGGTCTTCACCATCTCGTACATTTTATAGATGACGAAGGGGCGCTGTTCCCCATTGGGGATGCGGATTTTCTTCGCCGACAGCAGATTCAAATACTGTTCGAATTTCCCTTCGGGCGTGGTGGCGGCAACGACCCCCGGTTTGGCTGCGCTCCCGTTGTTTTGCTTCGGCTGCGGCTGGCTTTGCCCCGTCCCATTCTGCGGCGTCTTCCTGACCTTGTTCACGCCCTGCAATTTATCATAGAAAATAAACTTGTCGCAGGCGTTGACGAGATACTCGGCGCTCGTTCCGCTGATGCCCATGCCGATGACGGTCTTGCCATGCGCACGCAGGCGGTGGACCAACTCGGTAAAGTCGCCGTCGCCCGAAACCAACAGCACATGCGTAAAAGCGTTATTGTCGTTATAGAATAATTCGAGCGCATCCAGCACAATGCGGATGTCCGCCGCATTCTTGCCGCGCTTGCTGTTAACGTGGATTAACTCCACGCCCAAAGCCAGCAGTTGACGCTGTTTTGCCGCCGCTTCCGCCCAGTCGGCATAAGCGCGGCGCATGACCACCCTTCCAAGTTGGCTTGCAGATTGCAGGACGCGGTTCCAATCCACGTCTGTGTTCTTTCCAAAAGCCTCCTCCACACTGATTTCGATATTGTCATAGTCAATGAAGACGGCTACCTGTGAATCCTGACCCATTTCAAACTCCGTAATTTTTTTTCAAAGTATAGCATAGGCAATTCATTCTGTGGCAAAATAGGGCCATGCCAGAAAACCTAACCACCCTCAGCCAGTCATCCCTGCAAGACTACCAGGATTGCCCGCGCCGCTTCGAGTTGCGATATTTACAGCGGCTGGCGTATCCCGCCATCGAGACCGAGCCCGCCCTCGAAAATGAAAAACACCAGCAGGAGGGCGAATATTTCCACCGCCTCGCGCAGCAACACCTCATCGGCATTCCCGCGGAACAGGTCGGGAGGCTGGCGAATACCGAGAATTTGCAACGGTGGTGGGGAAATTTTCAAGACTTCCGAAGTCTCGGAGACTTCGGAAGTTTATACCCAGAAATCACCCTCTCCGCGCCGCTGGGGAAATTCCGCCTCGTGGCAAAGTACGACCTGATTGCAATCGAAAAAGACCGCGCCGTCATCTTCGATTGGAAGACCTACCGCAAGCGACCCAAAAACGAGTGGATCCACGTCCGCTGGCAGACGCGGGTGTACCGCGCACTGCTTGCAAAGGCGGGGGCACACCTCAACAGCGGAAGTCCCTTCACACCGGAGCAGATCGAAATGGTCTACTGGTTTGCAGAGTTCCCCGCCGAACCTGCCAAATTCCCCTACAAAGCCGACCAGTTCAAGCGGGATTGGGATGCGCTGACGAAAATCGCGGAGGAAATATCACACGCTGCCACTTCTGCTGGTTCGACTTCGCTCACCATGAACTTCCCGAAAACGGATGAAGTCTCGAAGTGCAGTTACTGCCCCTATCGCTCGTACTGCAATCGCGGAGTCCGCGCGGGAGATGCCGCCGACGCCGAGTTGGAAACCGAAGCCGAAGAGTTGTTCGACGTCAACTTCGAGCAGATCGGGGAGATAGGGTTTTAGGGGCAAGGATGAATTGTGAAGGATGAAGGATAAAAGAAAGACCTCCGGGACGTTTCGGAGGTCTTTCTTTTATGTCTTACTTGGATTTCTTTGCAGCAGGTACTTTCTTCGCGGCTGGCTTTTTGGCTGTCACCTTCTTTGCCTCGGCTGTCTTTGGCTTTGCCTTGGGCGCAACGGGCTTTTTCATCTTCGGGGCAGCAGCGACAGAATTTTTCTTTGCCGTTACCGGCTTCTTGGTAGTCGAAGTTTTCTTTGCGGCTGGTTTCTTCACAGCGGAAGTTTTTTTCGTTGCGGCGGGCTTGCGCGAAGTCCGCGCTTTTTTCGGCCCGGCTGCTTTCTCTTCCACTTTCACTTCATCCTTTGCAAAGTTCTTCCGCCATTCCTCCTGCAAGGAGGGAACGCCCCGCCCGTTCAGTTCGTCGCAGACGGTCTTCCACTCGCTGTCGCCGACGAAGCGCCAGTCCATAAAGGCGTGGCATTGATACGCGCCGAGTTCCACGTACAAGCCTTTCTTCCACAGTTCGCGGCAGGAGCGGATATATTCCTGTTGGCTGACGTAATCTTTGAAGATGACAAATCCGTCGTGCGGCAGACCGAGGGCGGCGGCAAGGTTCTTTTGGACAAGTTTACCCGAGGCTTTATTCAGCGCGGCGGCGGAGGTGTTGATCCAGCCGCGTGTGTCGCTAAACTTGTTGTGGTAAATGACCAGTCCGCGCTCATCATTGAAACGGTTGGAGTAGGCAAATACGTTTTCGTCCACGCTGCCGTTGGGGGCGTAAAAATCATAGAGTTGGAATTGCTCCACGTCGGCGAACAGGTAGCGGCGGTGGAGAAGCGGGAAGATTCTCCATTCGTGTCCGCGAATCAAGCCGTCGTTGGGAGTCTCCTCCCACTTTGCCACGCGGAACTCCATCCCGTATTTTTCGTGGAAGCCTTCCACCTGTCCGTGACCGAACATGGGCAGACCGGGCAGGGTGGAGAGAACGGTGCAAATTCCAAAATACTTGTCGCCGTCGCCAAATTGCTCGACGGCGGTTTTCTCGTCGGGGTTGTTCATGAAGTTGACGTAACGCTTGAGAATCTGCGGGTCGAACTCCAGCGTGTTCTTGATGGCAAGGCGATACTTGGCATTGTCCTCGTCGCGCAGCATGTGCATGAACGCCGAGTTGTAAACGCGGTGCATTCCCAGTGTGCGGACGAAATAGCCCTCCATCAGCCAGAAGGCTTCGGCAAGCAGCAGGGTGTCGGGCACTTCCCGCGCCACGCGATCCACCACTTCGCGCCAGAATTCTTCGGGGACTTTTTCGTCAAACTCGAACTTGGTCATGCCATATTGTGAGCGGGAGGGAATCGCGCCGCCCATGCCGGGCTCGGGGAACCACAAACGCTGGACGTGCTTCTTGGCAAGGGTCATCGCCGCATCGAAGCGGATGATGGGGAAGTTCCGCGCCACATGCAGGATGACTTGAATCACCGCCTCGCGCACCACGGGGTTGGTGTAATCCAACTGGGCGGTGTCGTTCCAGGGGAAGGATGTCCCGTCGTTGCCGTGATAGATGTAACGCGTTTCGTTGGTCTGATAGTTGTGCATCTTGAAGACCACCGACGCATCGGAATGATTGTAGTAATGGTCTTCGAGGACAATCGCGGCGCGTAAATCGTCGGAGAGGTTTTCGCTGTTGAAGGCGTACCCAGGGTAGGGTGGAATCGGTGAGGACAAAAACCAGTCGGGATGTTCCACCACCCAGGTCGAGTCAACGCCCATGTGGTTGGGAACCATATCCGCCGAGAGGCGAATGCCGCGTCCCCAGGCGCGGAAGCGCAGATTGTTGAGCGCGTTCCAGCCGCCGAGGTCGTTGGCAATATCGTAGGAATGCAGCGAGTACGCCGAAGCAACCGCGTCCTGTTGCCCCATGCGCTGTTTGATTTTCTGCGAGGCGCGGCTGCGCTCCCAGAGACCGATCAGCCACAAGCCGGTGAATCCGCGTGAGGCGAGCAGATCCAATTCCTCGTCGGGGATCTGGTCGAGGGTGACGATGTTGCGCTCGTACTTCTTCGAGAGTTGCGAAAGCCAGACGTAGGTATTCTTGGCGATCAGCACCAGGCGCGGCATCCAATCCTTGTCCATGCTGTAGCGTTCGTACTCTGCATAATCGTTGCCGAAATAATTCGGCACATGGGTTTCGGCTTTTTGCGAATCGATGGGGCCGTGTTTGCGGATGATATCTTCGCGCAGGAAATCGAGTCCACGCAGGAGGTGGAGCGAGAAAGTTTCACCGAGCAGGTAGCCCCATTTTTCGATGACGAAGCGCAACTGCCCCTCAAGCGAATCGGGCGAAGCCTTGATCGGAGCCTGCAAAATCTCAGTGATGGACTCGCCCAAGCCTGACTCGCCGTTCCCAAGCCCCGGTTGCTGCGAGTAGAAAGTCAGCAGGGATTGCACAAACTCCTTGTAGGGCGTGCCCTTCATCACCGACTCGTCGAACAAGTCACGGTAACGGTTGATCGCAGGATTGTTATTCGAGTTGTTGATCAGCAGCATTTCCTCGATGGCTGCCGCGCGCCTGCCGCGTCCGAAGTCGCTTGCGTTCGGGGCTTTGGAAAGATACACGCCCGCCGTCACTTCCCCGCGAAACACCGCCGTCGGCGGATATTCGTCGGTAAATTTTCCCAGAGTCAGGTCATACTTCGAGCCAAGACTGGATTGCAGCACACCCATGGCGCGCCCCATGACGCCGGTGTATCTTCCATGAAAATGCTTGAGAAGGATGTGAAACGCCTCGTCCAACAAGGAAAGCGCGTATAGATCGGCAGCGGAGACAGGCTCAGGGCGATGCGCAGACATTTGAGCGGCAAAGGCGCGGGCGGCGGCAAGGTCGGGGAAGATGACATGTCCGTCCGGGCGGAAGAAATCCGCGGAAAAATTATATTTAAGACGGGATGCGCGTGTGGTTAGCATAACAACAATGATAACCGATTATTGATTGTTTTCGGGTAAAATCCCGTAAACATCATGAACATATCGCTGGCTGAATTTATTCTTTTGTTGTTGCTCGGAGCATTCTACCTGCCGGTGATATTCTTCGCCGTACAAAAGCGAGACGAGGAACAGACCCTTTCCAACTGGCTCGCGGCTGCCTACTCCCTGCTCGCAATGGTGTTGACCATTGCCGAGGCAATTTGGCGCAACGGGGAAAACTCACAGAGCGGAACAGCATCCTTTCAGGAATTTCAAATTCATATTTCACTGGCGCTCATCGCCATTTTGATGCTTGCCCTGCAAAACTTTTTACGACGCGAACATTGGTGGGGTTGGACGGCAATCTGGGGCGCCTGGACTTTGGCGCTGGCGCTCATCCTGACCAATGCCCTCAACCTCCCGGGCATCCTTTGGACGAACGGAAACCTGACCCTCCAACGCGAACGTCTTGCTCCCGCCTGGTCAATTCTGGGGTGGCTGATTTTCCTCACCAGCCTGATCATCGCCGTGGCAAACGGCAACAAGGGCGCCCGCCAACAATTATTCCGCAACCGCTTGAACTACTGGTGGTTTGCCATCTTTCTAGTATTCGTCAATGACGCGCTCCTCTTTTCGAATATCCTCATTCCCGGACAGCCTTTGCGGCTGCTGATTGCCGCGCTGACAGCCTATGTCATTTGTACGCACAACGTCCCTGACCTGAAACAAATCCTGCGCCGCGCGGCTGTTTACGTCATCACAGCAGTTTCCATCATCGGGTTCTACTCGGCGGGAGTCCTTTTGATACAGGCTTTGTTCAAGGGCATCCACCCGCTGACGGCGGGAGCATTCATGGCTCTCCTGCTGACCGCCATCTACGCGCCCCTTTTAGGGCGGGTTTCACGCACCATCAACAACTGGACAAAAGGCGACCAGTACGACGCAAGCCGCACCATTCACCAATACAGCGAAAGTATCAGCAACATTTTAGACATGGACCGGCTGGCAAACATCGCCGTCGGCATCATCCTCGAAGCCATGCAGATCGAACGCGGATTCCTTTTTCTGGTGGATGGGGAACGCCAGGCAGACGGGCATAAAATCTTCCGCCTGCGCTCCGCCCGCAGCCCGGAGGAAAGACAGATGGTGGCAGTCGAGTTGGATGAAAACGGGGGCATCGCTTCGTACTTCATCCGCGAACAACGCCCGCTCCTGCAATACGACCTCGATCTGTTGCCCGCCTACAAATCTGCTTCGCCCTTCGAGCGGGATTGGTTCCATCAACTGCGCGCCGAGGTCTACATCCCCATCTTTGCCAAAAAACAGTGGATCGGCCTGCTGGCATTTGGCCCCAAACTAAGCGGCAACCGCTATACCAAGGAAGATCTTGTCACACTCGGCGCCCATGCCAGCCAGACGGCGGTGGCTTTGGAAAACGCCCGCCTGGTAGACAACCTGATGCGGCTGAACAATGAACTGCGGCAGGCGCGCCGCGCTCTCGAAAAGAACAACCGCGACCTGGAAAGAATCGATCAGGCAAAGTCCGATTTCATCAGCATCGCTTCGCACGAACTTCGCACCCCGCTGACAGTCATCAAGGGCTACAGCGAAATGTTGATGGAAGACCCCAGCCTCGCCTCGAACTTCAAATCCATCATGGAAAAAATCCAGGAAGGCACGCTGCGCCTGCATGAAGTGATGGATTCGATGTTCGACATCGCCCAAATCGACGCGCGCTCTCTCAAGCCCCACATTCAGCCCGTTGATCTGGGGAATCTCGTCAAGGAGATTTGCCTTGAGCAGGCGGATTCGGTCAAAGAGCGCAAGCAGTCTCTGTTGGGGGAACTTCCCAAACTGCCGTTGGTGAAGGCAGACCCGAACCTGTTGCGAAAGTTATTCCATCACATCCTCTGCAATGCGGTCAAGTTCACCCCAAACAATGGGAAGGTCAAGGTCACAGGGCATGGCATCCCACCCGTCGCAGACCTGCCCAACGGGGGCGTTGAATTGATTTTTAGCGACACCGGTGTGGGCGTTGACCCAACCTTCCGCGAGATCATCTTCACCAAGTTCTACCAGCC
>CAILWD010000009.1 GCA_903837815.1 uncultured Chloroflexota bacterium
ACATAATCTGTCATGGAGTTTTCCGGGAAATGTAGAAAATGAAATTATTATGTCTCACTATAAAGACCATCCGGTTGATATTTTTATGAATGTAAGTTCTTCGGAGGGAGGAGGGCCTGTTTCTATACAAGAGGCAATTAGTTATGGAATTCCGGTGTTAGCCACTGCGGTTGGGGGAAATGTCGAAATTGTGACGGAGCGTAATGGCTCCCTGCTACCGCCGAATCCCGGGCCTGATGAAGTTGCGGCTGCGTTAGGCGATGTTCTCCGACACCGCGAGGAGTGGCTGCGAAAGAGGAACGAAAGCCGTAGGTTGTGGCAGGAAAAATATAACGCAACCTTGAATTTTACTTATTTTGCGGATGCTCTAATTTCTCTTCGCTCTCAGAGAGGATAGCATGATCGTCGTAGTGGATTATGGCGTCGGTAACCTTGGTTCCATCGTCAACATGTTTAAAAAGGTTGGCGTTAAGGCGGTTGCATCGTCTGATGCGGTAGTAATTCGGGATGCAGAAAAACTAATCCTGCCTGGCGTTGGCGCTTTTGATGCCGCCATGCGCAAGTTTCATGATACTGGGTTGGTTCCGCTGGTTGGTCAAATGGTGCTGGAGGAGAAAATCCCCGTGCTTGGCTTGTGCGTTGGGCTTCAACTGATGACAAAAGGCAGCGAAGAAGGGCAACTCGCAGGACTGGGATGGTTCGACGCTGAGACCATCCGCTTCAAGTTCGACGCCGAAAATGCCCACCTGAAGATACCCCACATGGGGTGGAATACCGCCCAGGTTCGTCGTCAACACCCGCTGGTGGCAGATTGGGATGAGGAGTCGCGCTTCTACTTTGTTCACTCATACCATGTCGTGGCGGCGGAAATGGATGCCGTGCTCGCCGAAACCGAATATGGCGTGACCATCCACTCGATTTTGGGTAGGGAGAATATTATGGGCGTGCAGTTTCACCCGGAAAAAAGCCACCGCTATGGAATGCGCCTGCTCAAGAATTTCGCGGAGAACATCAAATGATACGTCCGCGAGTTATTCCCGCTTTGCTGCTCAAAGGGCAGGGCCTGGTTAAAACGGTCAAGTTCAAAGACCCCAAATATCTTGGCGACCCGATCAATATTGTGCGTATTTTCAACGATAAGGAAGTGGACGAAATCGTCCTGCTCGATATTACCGCCACGCCCGAGAATCGCGGTCCGCAGTTCGAAGCCTTGAAAAATATCGCCAGTGAAGCATTCATTCCTCTGGCGTATGGCGGCGGCATTCGTTCGATGAACGATGTTCATACCCTGCTGGCAATCGGCATCGAAAAGCTGATTCTGAATACATCTGCCGTGGAGCATCCAACCCTGATCCGTGAAATTGCAAACCATGCCGGCAGTCAGGCGGCGGTTGTTTCGATGGACGTCAAGAGGAATTTACTTGGCCGCTACGAGGTTTTCACTCGCTGTGGGCAAAAGAAAACGGGACTCGACCCGGTAAAACACGCCGTTGAGATGGAAAAGATGGGCGCGGGTGAGATCATCGTCAATTCGATTGACCGCGACGGAACCATGCAAGGCTATGATGTTGACCTCGTCCGCAAAGTGGCTGACGCCGTCGGTATCCCTGTTGTGGCGTGTGGCGGAGCTGGTAACCTGCCCCATATCGCTGAAGTCATCAAGCAGGGACATGCTTCTGCGGCGGCGGCAGGCAGCATGTTCGTTTTTCAAGGGCCATTACGCGGTGTTTTAATCAGTTACCCTGAGCCCAAGGAACTTAAAAAAATCATTTCGCTGGAGTAAAAATGACCGAGTATCGAATGTGCGTTCGTTGTGTGATGGATACAACGGACCCCAACATTGCTTTTGATGAAAATGGCGTGTGCAATCATTGCCATACCTACGACCGCCTTGTCCGCGAACATATTGTAGAGGGGGAGGAAGGACGCAGTCGGCTTCAAACCCTGGTGGAGAATATTAAACGTTCCGGGCAGGGGAAAAAATATGACTGTATTATTGGCGTCAGTGGCGGAGTGGATAGCACGTATGTTGCATATCTGGTCAAAAAGCTGGGTTTGCGTCCGTTGGCGGTTCATCTCGACAATGGTTGGGACTCGGAGCTTGCGGTCAAGAATATCGAAGAGACACTCAAGCGACTCGATATAGATCTTTACACTGAGGTTTTGGATTGGGAGGAGTTTCGAGATTTACAGGTGTCTTTTCTCAAAGCATCCACGCCTGATTCTGAAATCCCCACCGACCATGCCATTGTTGCCATTCTTGGCAATATGGCGGCAAAACTCGGCGTCCAGTATATTATTATCGGCAATAACGTCCGCACCGAAACGCACCTGCCTTCCGCCTGGTCAGAAGGCCATTTCGACTGGAAATATATTCGCGAACTTCACAAGCGTTTTGGAACACGCCCGCTTAAAACCTTTCCGCACTTCGATTTTTTTACCTATTACCTGCGCATGATAACCCAAAAGCGCGTTGCCATTTTGGACTATATCGACTATTCCAAGAAGGAAGCCCTGCGCGTTCTTCAAGAGGAATTGGGCTGGCGCTATTATGGCGGAAAACATTACGAGTCGATTTACACCCGCTTCTATCAGGGCTATATCCTGCCCGCCAAATTCGGATTCGATAAGCGCCGCTGCCACTTGTCCAGTTTGGTTTGTTCAGGAGAAATATCCCGTGAGCAGGCGCTGGAAGAATTGAAAATCCCAACCTATGCGCCCTCCATGCAGGAGGAGGACCGTGAATATGTCGCCAAAAAACTTGGCTTTACCGAAGATGAATTTACCGCGGTTATGAATGCGCCCAAAAAGAGTTATTGGGATTACCCCTCTTATGGACAGTTCATGAAACGCCCGGCGGTCAAGTCACTTGTGCAGGCTGCCAAGAAAAGCAAGCGCATTTTGTTTCATGCTCTTTTCACTGACAGGCAGTAAATGCGTATTGCCTATGTGACCCTTTACCTGGATGCGCATATGTCTCAGGGCGGCGTGGGGGCAAAGATCCGCACCCAGATTAAATTCTGGCGTGAATTTGGGCATCAAGTTGCCCTGTTCGCGCTTTCCCCCGACGACTGGCGGGAGGAAGATGTCAGAGTTTTCCGGTATGCTCCGTTGGGATCATTTCCCCTGATTAAATCGGCGACGCGTTTTTTTTCACGTTCTGCTGCGATGATCAAACTCCTGCAAGAGGTGCGGCATTTTCAACCCGATTTTATTTACCTGCGCAACGGGTTATACGTTTATCCATTGCACCGGATTTGTAAAATTGCTCCTTTTATAATGGAGTTGAATTCGCTTGATTTAAAAGAATCAAGCTATCAGGGACGACTCTTCCATTGGTTCAATCAACTGACGCGCGGAATCATATTTCGGCGCGCTGCCGGGCTGGTTTCGGTTAGCCATGAAATCGCCGAATCCCAGGAAAACGCCCGTTATAAAAAGCCTGTCAGGGTTATAGCAAACGCGGCAGAGACGGGACGCGAGATGCTTCTTTCTGCGCCGTCCAACCCAGCGCCCGTTCTATCTATTGCCGTCTCACCCGGCATGACCTGGCACGGTGTGGATAAATTGCTCTGGCTCGCAGCGCAATACCCTGACCTGACGATTAATATTGTGGGATATTGCCGTGAAGACCTGCCGGGTGACGCGCCGAAAAATATCCGCCCGCACGGGTTTCTATCTCGCGAGCAAGTTCGTGAAGTTTTGAAAACAACCGATGTTGTATTTGGCACGCTGGCGCTTCACCGCAATAATATGGAGGAGGCGTCTCCGTTAAAGGTACGCGAAGCCGCTGTTTACGGCATTCCCCTGATCCTGGCTTATCACGATACAGACCTCTCGGCTTTGCAGACCGACTGTATTTTAAAAATTCCCAACACAGAAGACAATGTGCGTACTCATGCATCTCAGATTTATGACTTTGCATATCGTATGCGGGGCAGGCGGCTCGCTGTGGATGCTGTCGAAGCCTGCATCGGTCACCGGCGGAAAGAGGAAACCCGCCTTGCCTTCTTCGAAAAAATTCGCGCGGCGGCGCTTGAAAAGGAAGAAAATCATTGACAGACAATGGACGGATTGCCTTATACCTGAATCACCTCGAAATTGGCGGCGCAGAGACGATTTTCATCGAGCTTGCACGCGGTTTTATCGAGCTTGGTTTCCGAGTCGATTTCTTGTTGGGTGAAAAACGTGGCGCATTGATTTCCAAAATCCCAGAGACGGCAAGGATAATCGAGTTGGGTGTGTCGAATGCGGTAAGTGGAATTCCGAAGCTGGCGCAATATCTTCGCCGCGAAAACCCCTCTGCGTTTTTGACCATCACCGAATTGACCTCGCTTGCGGCTTTGACGGCTAAACTTATTTCCGGCGTCTCCACATATATGATGATCGTGCTGGCCACAACCATTTCACGACATAAACGCGCGCCGCTAAAAAAGAGATTGGAACGGTTTTTGGTTTCCCTTCTATACCCGAAAGCGAATGGAATCGTTTCCGTTTCACATGGGGCGGCAGAAGATCTTGCTCGTTACGCGGGCCTTCCAAGTGAAAAAATCAAAGTCGTTTATACCCCGGTCATCAAGCCCAGTCTGTTTGCTCAAATGACTGAGCCCATTCAGCATCCATTCTTTCAGAGTGACGGTGCCCCGGTGGTGTTGAGCGTCGGACGTTTAAGCGAGCCTAAAAATTTCCAGTTGTTGATCGAAGCCTTTGCCTTGTTGCGCCAAAGAATACCTTCGCGCCTGATTGTTTTGGGCGAAGGCGAAACACGCCCGATTCTTGAGAACCTAATTAATGCGCTTGGCGTCCAAAATGATGTCAGCCTGCCGGGGTTTGTTCCAAGTCCATATCCCTATATGAACCGCGCCTCTGTCTTTGTCATGTCCTCCATGTGGGAAGGACTGCCTGGCGCGCTGATCGAAGCCATGGCTTGCGGCGCGCCTGTCGTCAGCACCGATTGCCCCAGTGGCCCCTCGGAGATTTTAGATGGCGGACGGTATGGGCATCTTGTGCCGATGGGAGATCCCCGGGCGCT
This sequence comes from uncultured Chloroflexota bacterium, assembly GCA_903837815.1. GTDB lineage: Bacteria > Chloroflexota > Anaerolineae > Anaerolineales > Villigracilaceae > Villigracilis. Next base: position 5,033 of record CAILWD010000009.1, read on the forward strand.
TGCTGATGCCATCGAAGCCTCTCTACGTGGTGACCAGCGCAAGCCACCTGAAAAATGGCTTGAACAATTTAGTACCCAGGTGGTCGTAAACCAATATCTCGATCTCATGGGCATGAAGGATGCAACCTCCCTATGAATATGAAAACCATCGTAACCATAGTGGGCGCGCGCCCGCAGTTTGTAAAAGCTGCGCCGGTTTCCCGCGCCTTGTCTTCGGTATTCAAGGAAATTCTAATCCATACCGGACAGCACTATGATTACGGCATGTCCGAGGTTTTCTTCTCTGAAATGGAGATGCGTCCGCCCGATTTCAACCTGGGCATTGGCGGCGGTTCTCACGGAGAACAAACCGGTAGAATGTTGATCGAATTGGAAAAAGTCTTCAATGCAGTCAAGCCCGATTGTGTCATGGTTTACGGTGACACGAACTCTACGCTGGCAGGCGCACTGACCGCCGCCAAGATGCAAATCCCGCTGGCTCATGTGGAAGCAGGACTTCGCTCTTATAACCGGTCGATGCCCGAAGAGATTAACCGCGTGTTGACTGATCATGCCTCAGATTTGTTGTTTTGCCCCACACAAACCGCGGTTCAAAATCTTTCCTCCGAAGGCATCCGTAGGGGAATTCATCAAGTGGGCGATGTCATGTATGATGCGCTTTTGCATAATCTCGCACTGGCGCGTCAAAAAAACGCCATTCTGCGGGATCTGAAATTAGGCAAAGGACAGTATGCGCTTGCCACCGTCCATCGCGCGGCGAACACAGATGACAGGCAAAGGATGTCTGCGATTTTGGACGCGTTGGGCAGGTTGTCCTTGCCCGTCGTGTTCCCTGTTCACCCGCGCGCGCGAAAGATGATGGGCGAATGGGGAATTCCTGCTGGAGGCAACATCATTCTGATCGAGCCAGTTGGACATTTTGACATGCTCACCCTGCAGGAGAACGCAAACTGCATCCTGACCGATTCCGGTGGCGTGCAAAAGGAAGCCTATCTTGTCGGAGTGCGTTGCATTACGCTGCGCGAAGAAACTGAATGGGTCGAGACTGTCTCTGCAGGTTGGAACAGCCTGGCCGGCGTAAATAAAGAAAAGATTGTCGCCTTGTTTGAAACCTGGTTTCCGACGCAAGAGCGCAAACTCCTATATGGAGATGGGCATTCATCAGAAAAAATAACTCGCATCCTTGTAGAATTTTTGAAGTAAGGGTTTCCCCTCACCAACCTCTAGTAAAATTCTGTGTAAATCTACATTGCGGATTTTCGCCCAAAACGTACAATCTAACCAGTAAGGGTGTTAGCAGACACCCTTACTCTGTTTAACCATATCCACACTGGAACCAAACCATGTTCATCAAACGCCTTCAACTCGGATTGATTCACGTCGCAGTTGCGATGACCCTGGTTCCCATCAACAGCACACTGAACCGTGTCATGATCAAGGAACTGGCGATTTCCGCGACTCTCGTTGCGATTCTTGCTTCGCTGCCCTATGTGTTTTCCCCCATTCAGGTTGCCATTGGCTCCTACTCAGATCATCATCCCATCTGGGGGCTTCGCCGCACACCTTACATTCTGGCCGGACTTTTGCTCTGTGTGCTTGGGCTGGTGATTTCGCCTTATGTAGCCTTCCTGATGGCCGATAACCTGCCTCTTGGAATCCTTATCGGAATTCTTGCTTTTGGCGCCTGGGGCATGGGTTACAACCTTTCGAGCGTATCCTACCTTTCACTGGCTTCCGAAATCTCCGGCGAAAACGGCCGCGGAAAGACCATCGCCGCAATGTGGTTTATGATGATCGTCTCCATCATCGGCACAGCAATCGGGATCAGCCGCATGGTGGACCCGTATACGCCCGAAGCTTTGATCCGCGCCTTCGGGTTGGTGGCAGTTGTGGCGTTGATTCTCGGTCTGATTGGGCTGGTCCGCCTCGAGCCGCGTTCCACTTCCCTTGAAACTGGTATGACATCCGATGCCTATTCCATCAAGCAGATGACCTCCGCCGTCGCCCAGAATCCCGTGGCGCGGGTTTTCTTCGTTTACCTGCTCCTGCTGCTTGCGGCAATTCTCGGTCAGGACGTTTTGCTCGAACCATTTGGCGCGGAAGCCTTCGGCTTGACTGTGACCCAAACCACGCGCATCACCTCCATCTGGGGAACCTTTGTTTTGGCCGCAATTCTTGCTGCTGGCACGCTCGAAGGCCGGGCGGCAAAGAAGACGGTTGCGCAGGTTGGGAATTTGGGGGCGCTGGCTGGTTTTGCGGTCATCATTGTCAGCGGATTTGTTCATTCCACCAGCGTCTTTTATGCCGGCGTTACCCTGCTTGGACTCGGCACAGGGTTTTCGACGGTTGCCAATCTTTCGCTGATGTTCGACCTCACAGCGCCCGGCATGGTCGGTTTGTATATCGGCGCGTGGGGGTTTTCCAACGCCTTATCCCGCCTGCTGGGAACTCTTCTTGCGGGCATCCTGCGGGATGTGGTGACCCAAATCACACGATGGGCATTGGGCGGTTATCTCGCGGTTTTTCTCATCGAAGCTTTCATGCTTGCCATTGCGGCGGTTATGTTGTATCGTATCGATGTCAATCAATTCAGGAAAGGCGTCGAGCAGCCTTCGTTTGTGGAAAAGGTTGCCCTGGCGGTGGATTAGCATATGGATAAATGGTTGTCTCTCAGCGCCGCGGCAAAGGTCTTGGGCGTGCATCCCAGCACGGTTCGGTTGTGGTCCGACAAGGGCATCCTGCCCGTGCATAAAACCCAGGGCGGGCATCGCCGCTATAAGCAGGGCGAAATCTCCCTTTGGGCAGAAACAAACCAGAAGCCGCATCAGATCGAGCCTGAACGCATGATGCAGGAAGTATCCAAGAATGTGCGCCTTCAAATCTCGGAGGGACACCTGCAGGCTGAGACGTGGTACCAGAAACTCGACGAGGATGCGCGCATACAATACCGCCTGAGCGGGCGATCCCTGTTCCACGGCTTGATGAACTATGTAGCCACCAACGGCGCAGATGCCGCCAATGAAGCCTATGCCATTGGGTACGAATATGCCTCGCGCGCCCATCGTTACAGCCTGAATTATGTGGATGCGGTGCGGGCTTTTCTGTTTTTCAGGAACACCCTCATCAACTCTGTGATCAAGGTTTATCAGGAGGCAAACGTCCCATCGGGACAAACCGCCGAGACCTTTGGCAGGATGTACGCTTTTACCGATGATATTCTGGTCAGCCTCCTGCAAACTTTCCAGACCTTGAACTCCAGCCGTTGAGCGGCTGGTTTTTTCTTCCCATCGAAACAATACCATTGCGATGGCTTGCGTCATTATATTGATATGGTTATACTTACCTCATGCCTATTCCAGCACAGATCGGCCGTTATATCATCAAATCTGAACTTGGGCGCGGGGGCATGGCGACCGTCTACCTTGCATTCGACCCCAGTTTCAATCGCGAGGTGGCTGTCAAGGTTTTGCCGCGTGAGATGCTGCACGACCCGCAGTTTCGCGCGCGTTTCGAGCGCGAGATCAAAATGGCGGCGGGGTTGGAGCATCCATCCATCATCCCGGTTTACGATGTGGGCGAAGACGAAGGACAGCCGTATTTTGTGATGCGTCTCATGACGGGCGGATCCCTGTCAGACTTGATTTCGCAGGGAAGGATCGACCTGGAAGAGACGGCGCGGATTGTATCGAAGGTCGCGCAAGGGCTCACATACGCCCACAAAAAACATGTGATTCATCGCGACCTCAAACCCGATAACATCCTTTTCGACGATAACGGCGATCCGTTCATTTCAGATTTTGGGGTTGCCCGCCTTGCCGAATCTTCGGGCAGCCTGACCGGCAGCGGCGTGATTGGCACGCCCGCGTACATGAGTCCGGAACAGGCCCAGGGACTGGAACTCGACAGCCGCAGCGACATCTACGGCCTGGGGGTCATTGTCTACCAGATGTTGAGCGGGAGACAACCCTACAGCGCCGATACGCCCATGGGCGTGGTAATCAAACATGTTACCGAGCCGGTGCCGGAAATCCTCAACATGGCTCCCAACCTGCCGCTGGAAGTGGATCAACTGATCAAACGCGCGATGGCGAAAGACCGGAATAAACGCTATGAAACCGCGGTAGACCTGGCGAAGGCGATGAACATGGTCGCTTTTGGAAACGAGGGAAACTTTACCTCTGTAACCAATGCCGGCATTCGTACCGGTTTGCAAAAGGCGCTCCCCGCGGCGCAAGCCTCACGCGGAAAGGTCGGGTTGATTGCCGGGGCGGCAGTTGTGCTGGTTCTTGCGGTGGGCGTTTTCCTGCTGCGCAACCAGTTGTTTGCCCCGACAGTGGAGCCCACCCTCAGTTCCCCGCCGACTGCGACCCCGACCGAAGTTCCTTCAACTTCCACGAGTGTTTCCACACCCACGCCGGTACCGGCGGCGACTGAAACCCTCGTTTCGTTTGCTCCTGCCTGCGCCGCCGGCGCCCTCATCGCTACGCCGGCAGTCAAAGAGACGAACAAGGATTGTGTGTCAAAGAAACCGTACACTTTGATTTCCATCCCCGAAGGCGCGACCTTCACTCCGCTCGACGAGGCGCTTATCTGCAATGAAGAAAGAACCGCCGACGGGAAAACGATCATCTCCTGCACGGGCCAGATGCTTTATTCATACAACCTGAAAGTATGCCTCCCGCCTGTGATGGACAGCGCTGACGCAGGCAAATGCGAACAGGGTTCGACCTTCGACTCCGCCAATCGATGCTGTTTCCCCACTCCGCCGGATGGAGCCGGCTGCGCCATCTTCAAGGCAGACATAGGAGCATGTCAGTGACCTCAGGCCTCGGAAATTCATGGGATTTCCGAGGTCTTTTTTCTCGAAGCGGGGGTGATAAAATACCCGCATGGGAATCCTCTATCTCGTTGCCACCCCGATTGGAAATCTCGAAGACATGTCGCCGCGCGCCGCGCGGATTTTGCGCGAAGCCGCGCTGATCGCCGCAGAAGATACCCGTCATACGGGGTCGCTGCTCAAGCATTTCGAGATTCAAACCCCGCGCACCAGTTACTTCGAACATAACAAAATCCAGAAGCTCGACCGAATCCTCGAAGCCCTTGCGAAGGGGGATGTGGCGCTGGTTTCGGATGCAGGGACGCCTGCGATCAACGACCCTGGCTACGAACTGGTGCAAGCCGCCCTTGCGGCTGGATTCGACGTCCGCCCTGTGCCGGGTCCCTCCGCCCCAATCTCCGCGCTGACGGTTTCGGGCCTGCCAACCAATTCCTTCCTCTACCTCGGCTACCTTCCGCACAAGACCAGCGAACGACGCAAGTCTCTTGGGCTGGTTGCAGATCAGCCCTACACCCTCATCTTTTTGGAAACCCCGCATCGGATTCTTGATTCCCTGGCCGACATCCTCTCTGTGCTGGGCGACCGCCGCATCTGTGTTGCCCGCGAGATGACCAAACTATACGAAGAATACTGGCGCGGACCCGTCAGCGGCGCAATCGAACATTTCGAATCCAAAGAGCCGCGCGGCGAGTTCACGCTGGTGATCGAGGGGAAGCAGATCGAAGACCGGAGACGGTGGACAGAGGAAGAATTGCTGGATTCAATCAAGAAGGAATTACAGGCGGGGAATCCCGCGAAGCAGATTTCTTCCAAATTGGCGGAATCAAGCGGGTGGGGAAAAAGGGAAATCTACGAACTGGTGAACCGGAACAAAGGCGTGTGATCAAGCGAATTGAATAGCGGGAACAATCCATTCCGTGAAATTGGCGGCTGGGGTTTTGATTGGGTTACTTTTTGCTCCAGATTTGGAATTACTGGATGGAATCCGCCTTTATTGAGCGTTATAATAACAGCATGGTTAGCCACCACACCAAAATGGGACGGATATGACCGACGAAAAACGCGCCCTGAAAGTCTTTCTCTGCCACGCCCACAGTGACAAAGACGCTGTGAAGGCTCTTTACGCGCGCCTCAAACGCGAGGGCGTTGACGTTTGGTTGGACAAGGAAAAGCTCCTCCCAGGCGCGGACTGGGAACTGGAAATCCGCAAGGCTGTGCGCGAAGCGGACGTGGTGGTGGTTTGCCTTTCGAAGCAATTCAATCAGGCGGGATTTCGCCAAAAGGAAGTGCGAATTGCCTTGGAAGAAGCAGACAAGAAACCCAGTGGCGAAATCTTCATCATCCCCGCGCGACTGGAAGAGTGCGACACCCTCGAAAGCCTAAGCAAATGGCATTGGGTGGATTTGTTCGAGGGCGACGGCTATCAGAGATTAATGCTTGCCTTGCGTGTTCGTGCGGAGAAAATCGGCGCGACATTGCGCCAGCGTGGACACGCCACCATATCCCGTCCGAAAATCAACGCTCAACAGGAATCCGCGCGCGCAAAAGCAAAATTGGAAGCGGAAGAATTGGAAAGGCAGAAAGCCCGCTTGGAAGCCGAAGAAGCAGAACGGCAAAGGCTCGCCCGCGAGAAGACAGAAAAAGACGCGCAAGAAAAAACCCGCCTGGAAACCGAAGAAGCGGAACGGCAAAGGCTCGCTCGCGAGAAGACAGAAAAAGACGCGCAAGAGAAAGCCGCCGCCGAAAAAGCCCGCCTGAAAGCAGAGGAATTGGAAAGACAGAGGCTTGCCGTAGCATCTCAAAAAATCGGGGAGGAC
>CAILWD010000010.1 GCA_903837815.1 uncultured Chloroflexota bacterium
CTCCTCCCCGACTCCATCCAATCCCTCGTCACCGCCCTCGAACGCCTCCCAGGTATCGGACCGAAATCCGCGTCACGGCTGGCGTTCTATCTTTTGCGCGCCTCCGAAGATGTCGCCCAGGATTTGTCTGTGGCGCTGGCGAATCTCAAGGTCAACACCGCCTTTTGCCAGGAATGTTTCAACATCACCGACGCGGGACGCGAACGCTGCGAGATTTGCGAATCGCCCAAACGCGACGGCTCGCTCATCTGCGTCGTGGAAGAAGCGCTGGACGTGCTGGCGCTCGAACGCACAGGCGGATTCCACGGCAAGTACCACGTCTTGCAGGGAGTCTTGTCTCCCATCGAAGGCGTTGGTCCCGACGATTTGAAGATCAAGCAGTTGGTCTTCCGCGTTGCGAGTGGGGGGGTGAAGGAAATCATCCTCGCCACCAATCCCAGCATGGAAGGTGACGCCACCGCCCAATATTTACAGGGACAGTTGAAGCAGTTCGATGTCCACGTCACCCGCCTCGCGCGCGGACTCCCCGTCGGCGGCGACTTGGAATACGCGGATCAGAATACTTTGTTGAGAGCGTTGTCTGGTAGGCAGGAAATGAGTTAAAAAATCTCCAAAATATGAACCACGGAGGCGCGGAGACACAGAGAAAAAACTCCGTGATCCCGTGTCTCCGTGGTTAGGCTTTTGGCAAGAAAATAAAAAACAGGGACTGTCATTTTCGACAGTCCCTGTTTTGATTTGTCCTGAGTGTAGTCGAAGGATGGCTACAATGCCACACCCATCACCGCGACGTAGTGAAACGCCGCCGCAAGCAACACGAAGATATGCCAAACCTCATGGAAGCCGAACACGCCAGGCTTGAAGTTGAAGATTTTGGTCATGTACACGATTGCGCCCAGGGTGTAGGTCACGCCGCCGATGATGAGAAAAGTCAACACCCAGGCGGGGAGCACAGCAAGAAACTGTCCGCTGGCGGCGACACACAGCCAGCCCATGATGAGATAAATTCCCGCATTCAACCAGCGCGGTGCGCGGATGTAGAAAATCTTCACCACGATTCCGCCTATTGCCAGCGACCAGATGATGCTCAACATGCCCCACTTCCAAAAGCCTGTAAAGGCGTTGACGCAAAACGGGGTGTACGTTCCAGCAATCAGCACGAAAATGGCGGAGTGGTCGATCTTGCGGAAGATTTCCAGCGCCTTGTCTTTGACTCGTACCATGTGATAGGTGGCGCTTGCCGAAAACAGGAAGATGAGACTCCCACCGTAGATTGCCAGCGAGATGATTTTGGCGGGCGCGCCATGCGTCCAGCCGACGATAAGCAGGGCAACCAGCCCAATCAGCGCAAGGATTGCGCCGCCCCAATGGGTCAGGCTGTTGACGGGTTCACGTAATTTCTTTAGCATGTTTACTCCTCTTGTATTGATAAAGATGACCGATAAACGTTGTTTTTTACTCTGATTGTGTTCCCGTCAGATTTTCTTGAACGGGGTTTTCTGTGGGCGTGGATGATGTTTCAGGCGACTTGTTCATCAGAAAAGTTGCCGTGAGCAAAACGCCTGTGAAGAGCAGCATGACCGGCACGGCAAATTTCAAAATGCCCTTGTTGAATGCGCTGATAAAGGTGCTGATGAAAAATCCGCCGCCCGCGATGGTGAATAGAATGGTCGCGGCAGTCTTCACTCCCGCCGATTTGTTGGCAATGCCCAACGAAAGCAGTCCCAGCCCGACGGCGAGGAATTCGATGGGCCACAAAATTGCCCAGGATTCCCACAATCCCGTCACCGCGCAGAAGGCAAACATCAAGCCGTTGATTCCAACGATAAAGGCAGGGATGGCAAGCGCGGGGACTCGCATAAAAAACGCCGACAAGGCGAAGCCAGCCGCGAGGGCGAGGACTTCTAAAGTCCAAGCTACAGCCCAGACTTCCCAGTTGTCGGTCAGGCTGGCGTAGAGCAGGATCGCGCCAGTGGTTAGCACGGGAAGTCCGGGAATGAAGAAAGAGCCGAGTCCGCGCCGCCAAAAGCCGAAGAAGCCGGGCAGGGTCAGTCCAATTCCCGCCAGCAGGATAATCACGGGCCAGATTTTCCACGCCTTGGTGGTGAGAAAGACGTTCCCCGCCAGGGCAATCACGCCAACGGCAATCAGGGTGACGCCGGCAATCAGGTTGAAAAGTTTTTCAGGTTTCATGGTGAATCTCCAATTTACGAAAGCGCTTGGTCGAGCATGGAATACACCGCATGGTAAATGTCCATGACGGAGAAGAAGACGGAAATCAGCAGGGGCCAGAGGCTCCAGATTTTTGTCGCCAGCAGCAGGTTTCCTGCAAGGGCGATGAAGCCAGCGAGGAGAAAAACGCTCCGAAAGTTCAAGTGGAAAAATTTCACAGCAGACCTCCAATTTGCGAGAACAACGGGGAAAGCGACGCGACGAGAAAAGCAAGAACGATAATCACGATGATACAAAACAGCGAGACGATGGGCATTGCCACTCCAAAGACTCGCGCCCAAACGGGTCCCGCATTTGGGGTTTGTCCCACCCGCACGGGGATGAAAATCGAGAGCCAGATGAAGAGCAGTTCGGCAACCCACAGGAAAGCCCAATCGCCCCAGCGTCCCGTCAGCGAGCAATAGGCGAGGATGATTCCTGTGCCGAAAATGATCCCGCTTGGAATCATCAGCCCCCACTTTTGGGTTCCCCAACCAATCAGCGCGAGGAAACTGGCGAACAAAAATATTTCCACAGACCAGGCGCGCGCCATCACATCCTGACTGCTGAGCGCGTCTGCCATCACGACGATGAAGTTGACGAAAATGTACAGCGCAATTCCGCCAAAGACAGCCGAGGCAGGGCTAATGCGGAAGATGGGAATCTTGCTCAGCGAAGCCGTCAGCGTGGTGACCAGCCCTTCGAGCGGCGAATCAACTTCGGGGGCGAACTGGGTGGCGCTCCCCATCGGCTTGATTCCAGCATCGGTATCTGCGTCTGCAAAACGATGGTCGCTAATCTGCTTGCGCGAAGTCCCGGAGAAGACGGCTTGTTGCGAAAATCCACCGGGCGGCGGGACGTTGGAACGTGTCTCCGTCGAAAGATTTTGTTCGGCGCTTTCGATTGCCCCGCGCATTTCATCCGCGCTTTGGAAACGGTCATTGGGGTCTTTCGCCAATGCCTTGAGAACGATGGCTTCAAGCGTCAGCGGAAGCGCGGGGTCAACCTGGGTGGGGAGGGGGAGCGGGTCGTTGAGGTGCTTCATCAGAATCGCGAGCGGCGTGTCGGCATCGAAGGGCGTGTACCCCGTGAGCATTTCATAAAGCACAATGCCCAGCGAATAGATGTCGCTGCGGGTGTCACACTCGCCCTTGAGCCCCTGCTCGGGAGCCATGTAGTTGAGCGTGCCCATCAACGCGCCCGAAACGGTGTGCTGGGTGCTGCCCACAATTTGCGCGATTCCGAAGTCGGTCAGCACAGCCTGTCCCTTTTTGGTCAGCATGATGTTTGCTGGCTTGATGTCGCGGTGGATGATTCCTTCTCCGTGTGCATACGACAGTCCGCTCAAAATATCTTTGAGGATGCGGACGATTTCTGTAAGCGGCATACGCTGTTTCCGCACGCGATAATCGTTCAGAAGCGCGCGCAGGGTGTTGCCTTCGAGCAGTTCCATCACCATGTAATAATAGTCGTCCTGCATGTCGAAGTCGAAGACCTGCACGATGTTTGCATGGCGCAAACCAGAAACCGCATGCGCTTCATGCCGAAACCGCGCCAGAAATTCCTCGCTCTCCACCAGGTCGGAGCGCAATATCTTGACAGCCATGTAGCGGTCAAGTTGCGGATGGTAAGCCTTGTAGACTTGCGCCATCCCGCCGCGTCCAAGCGGTTCAAGGATGCGGTATTTTCCGAGCGTGATTCCTTCGAGGTTCGAGGGTGACATGGGTGAGTTCCTGCTTTCTTTCGGTGTGGATATTACCCCCAAGTGAATTTTTCAACCTATCCAAACGCTAACAGCCGACTAACAGTTCGCTGTTTATTCCATATCGGTTTTTCCGAGCAACTTGTATCCCAATCCGCGCACGGTGATGAGCAGCACGGGCAAATTGGGGTCGCCTTCGATTTTCGTTCGCAGTCGGCGGATGAGATTCTCGATTTGATAATCATAAATCCCAGACTGATACTCCGCCCAGACCGTCCGCCCGATCTCGTCCTTCGAGCAAACCTTCCCCCGATTTTGATAGAGATACGCCAGCAGCGAAAACTCCTTTGGCGACAACTGAATCGACTTCCGATTCAAGCGGACGATTCCCGCTTCGAGGTTGACTTCCAATTCGGGAAAGGGTGTCTCTCTCGTCGTCGTGTCTGGGTCGTGAAACGTGAATGTGACCTCCCCGACAGCGATCTGGTCGCCATCCCGTAATTGAATGCTTCCCAACACACGCTCACCGTTCAAAAAAGTTCCATTAGTGCTCCCGAGGTCATCTAAAAATGTGCGGCGTCCCTCGCGTCGGATGTGGGCATGTTCCCGCGAAGCGCGCTTGCTGACAATGACAATCTCATTCTCGACAGCTCTTCCAAGTCGAGTCACATTTTGTTCAAGCAAATGTTCCTGCTTCGATGGGTCGCGCAAAAAGGGAGTGTTCGGGTTGGTCATTTCGTCCTCGTGATTTATCCAAGTATAGCATGTGGAGTTTTTACAAGATATGGATTTGCTTTTGCTTTTGCTTACTCCATTTAGTCGTTTTGTTACACTGCAAACTCGTGCGATTTTTTAAGGTTGAAATGCCTTGTAAGTCTTGACAGTAAAAGAGAAGTGCATATAATTGCCCCTCGCCAGTCAAAACGAAAAGATTTCGTCTCCACGACAAATCTCTTACAACTGAGAAATCATTCAGCATCGAAGACGCAACGCAGTGGTTTTAGTCCGAAAGCCGATGTCAAAAACATCGGTAATTTAGTCTCTAAAACCTTGACAGATGGATGATGAGCTGATAGAATATCGTCCGCTCAAATGGCAAGCACCTTAACAACTGAACAGTGATAGGAAACAACATTTTTTGTTGAACCAGTAAATTCCGTAAAGTAAACTACGCTCGCAAGAGCGAATTTTTTGCGGAGAGTTTGATCCTGGCTCAGGATGAACGCTGGCGGCGTGCCTAATACATGCAAGTCGAACGAGGTGCTTTTTGTAGCAATACGAGAAGTATCCTAGTGGCGAACGGGTGAGTAACGCGTTGGTGACCTACCCCAAAGTGTGGGATAACAGTTCGAAAGAACTGC
>CAILWD010000011.1 GCA_903837815.1 uncultured Chloroflexota bacterium
CAGGAAGACCTGCTCAACCTGACCCCGCGTGAAACGACCAACCGCATCTTCCTGCCCCCGGATAACCTCACATTCCTCTTCATCATCATTGTCACCGTTCTGGTCCTGCCCGGCTTGGTGGTGTTTGCGGGTGTCTCATCGTGGCTGGCTCGGCGTAAACGAGGATAAGATGGCAGAAAAAACACCCCGCACAAACACAAAGAAGAGCGTCCCCGCTAAAGCGGCCGCAAAAAAGACCGGACGCGCCATCGCAACAGCGCCGGTCAAAAAAACGCGTCGCGCTGCGCCGCAGGAGATTCCCACGCCTGTTATTGAATCTGCTCCCGTGTCTGCCCCCCGCCGCCGCCCTCTCTTTCAGGCTGGCACATGGATTTCGATTTTGATGCTCGCCGCGCTCGTCGGTCTTGCCTTCTACCTCAACCGTGAAAAAGACTCAACCGCCACAGAAGACGCAACGCCCACAGTGGAAAAGTCCTTCATTTTTACAGCGGCAGACGGCCTGGTATCGAGCATCGAGATTAAACCCGCCGAGGGCGAAGCGGTGAAGGTGGAACGCAACGCAGAAAACATTTGGGCGATGATTTTGCCCGCCGAAGCAGAAGCAGACCAGGGGACGGTGGAAGCGGCGGCTACCCAATTGACCGCGCTACCCATCTCCAGTCAGATCGAGGCTGGCAAGTCGCCCGAAATCTTCGGGCTGGACAGCCCCAATTATGTCATCACGGTTGGCTTCAAAGATGGAAAGACACGCACGTTGGAAGTCGGTGATTCCACCCCCACCAACAACGGCTACTACGTCCGCGTGGACAAGGACAGGATGGTCATCACCGACCTCAACAGCATCGAAGCGCTGCTGCAACTGGCGTTCTTCCCTCCGTACTTGAATACCCCCGTTCCTTCGCTTGAAACGATTGCAACTCCCACGCCATAACTGTAAGCCTAAAAACCAAATATTGCCTGACGGGTTTCCAGCGAAACCTGTCAGGATTTTTACGGGATATTTGTAATACAAGAGTGTTGCAAAGCGTCTGAAAGGCAAAAGGGTATTGCTTTTCAGATTAAAAAAGTGTATTCTGATTTAGCAAATTGCTGGTAACCACTATTGAAAGTTGGATGTTTTGAATGGATGTAGAGAAGATATTAATTTCTGACGATGAAGAAGAATTTTCCGCCATAGCACGGCTTGTAGAGTTAGGGCGGCAAAAATCCTATGTGACCCTCGATGACATTCTGCACTTCTTCCCCGAAGCCGAGCAGGATGTGGAGCAACTCGAAGAGGCGTTTTCAGCCCTGTTGAGCGCCGGTGTCCCGTTCATGGAAGACACCGTCACCCCGGAACCAACCGAGGATGAACTGGCGGCTGTTGAGCAGATCACCGAAACAGAGGATTTGCCCGACCCCTCCCTCGACGATTACCTGGCGAATATCGACACCGACGACACCATCGGCTTGTACCTGAAAGAGGTCAGCCGCGTCCCGTTGTTGACTGCTGTCGAAGAGGTGCAACTGGCACAGCGCATCGAGCGCGGACGCACCGCCCGCGAAGAACTCGCACAGGGAAGCGTCACCACCAAGCGCCGCATGGAACTGCGTCGTTTTATTGAAGATGGCTGGGCAGGGCGCGAACACCTCATCACCGCCAACTCCCGCCTTGTGATTTCCGTCGCCAAGAAATATATGGGGCGCGGCGTGCCATTCCTCGATTTGATTCAGGAAGGCAACATCGGCCTGATTCGCGCCACGAAGAAATTCGATTACCGCCGCGGACATAAATTCTCGACCTATGCAACCTGGTGGATTCGCCAGGCGGTCACCCGCGCCATCGCCGATCAGGGGCGCACGATCCGCGTGCCCGTTCACATGGGCGACCAGATCAACAAACTGCTGCGTGTTCAACATCAGTTGACTCAGCGTCTCGGACGCGAACCCAGCGTGGATGAACTAGCCGTGGCGTTGGATGTCCCGCCCAAGAAGGTGGAGAATATGATTCAGGTGGCGCGGCGTCCGCTCTCGCTGGAGACCCCCACCGATGATGAAGAAGATTCGGTGCTGGGCGACTTCATCGAAGACGATGAGGCTCCCCCGCCCGACGAGACTGCAACCTACAATTTATTGCGCGAACACCTCGGCGAAGTTTTGAACAGCCTGCCACCGCGTGAAGTCCGCATTTTGCAATTGCGCTACGGTCTGCTCGACGGTCAAGCCTACACCCTCGAAGAAGTGGGGCGCAAGATGGGCGTTACCCGCGAGCGTGTGCGACAAATCGAAGCGCAAGCCCTCAGCCGCTTGCGCCACCCCTCCATCCGCAGGAAACTGCGCGATTATTTGGGCGAATAAAATAAAAACACCCTGAGGATGACCTCGGGGTGTTTTTCTGCTGGGGAGCCTGGATTCGAACCAAGATACCGACATCCAGAGTGTCGTGTCCTGCCGTTGGACGACTCCCCAATAGCTTAAACCAGCGGGCGGTATTTTATCACGCACCTCTGCATGATGCAAGCCTATTTTGGGCGCGCGGCGCGGCGGGTATTGTCTTCCATATCCATGAAAATGAGCAGGACTTTGCCGATTGCCTGCAAGCCGATGAAGTACAGCAGGCCCGGCAATGCCGGCTGGAATATCCACAGAAACTGCTGGATGTAGTCTGTGAGTCCGGGGAGCGCCATCAATCCGCGCGCGATTTGAAGGATGAAAACCGTCAGGGCGACGCCAGCCTGCACGGCGTAATAAATCAGGGTGATCCAGGCGAAGATATCGGCGAGGCGGGCAAGGCGCAGGACAGAGTCGCGGTCGAAGTACGCGCCAGCAAAATTGGTCTTTGATTTTTCGTTCGATTCGGTCATGGGTTCCTCCGGTTCGAAGTCTATTATAAATCATGGGCGGGGTTTGTTATTGTAATACCCTCGGTTGCAAATTGCGCCTCCCCAAAGAAAAAGCGCAATTTGCAACCGTGTTGGGTATAATTGCGGAAATCCGTACAAACCATCAGGGTGGGGAGGGTGTCTCTTTAGCCAATCAACTCGAAGTTAAAAAAGAGGCTACACCACCCTGAAATCCATTGTTAAGGCCATCCAACCATGAGTCCAGAAGAAACCACCAGCCGAATTCCCGCGTTCATTCGCGAAGCAGTCGCCGAGGATTTGAAGAACGGGCGATTCAACTATGTCCGCACACGACTGCCTCCCGAACCGAACGGCTATTTGCACATCGGGCATGTCAAGGCGTTTTTGATCGATTATTTCACCGCGAAGGAGTTTGGCGGCGAGCTGTATTTACGTTTCGACGACACCAACCCATCGAAGGAAGAGACCGAGTTTGTTGAAGGCATCGAGTTCGATGCTTCTTGGTTGGGAATCAAGTGGGCAAAGGTGACGTTCGCTTCGGATTATTTCGACCTGCTCTACGATTGGGCGGTGCGACTCGTGAAGTTGGGACTGGCTTACGTGGACGATCAGACTCAGGAAGAAATGAGCATCGGACGTGGAACTCTGCCAAAGGGGACAAAGTGGAGCGAGACCGATTCTGCCATCAAGCCCGGAGTTGATTCGCCGTACCGCAATCGCCCGGTGGAGGAAAATTTGGATTTGTTGGAGCGCATGAAAAACGGCGAGTTTCCGGAAGGCAGCCGCGTGCTCCGCGCAAAAATCGACATGGCGCATCCGAACATTCTGTTGCGCGACCCGGTGATGTATCGCATCATGAATGCCCATCACCATCGCACAGGCGACAAGTGGCACATCTACCCGATGTACGATTGGTCGCATGGACAGAATGACTCGATGGAAGGGGTTACGCATTCGCTGTGTTCCAACGAATACATCATTCACCGCCCGTTGTACGAATGGTTCCTTGAAAAACTGGGAGCCTTCCCAAGCAGGCAGATCGAATTCTCACGCCTCAACCTGACCTACGCCATGATGAGCAAACGCAAGTTGCGCAAAATGGTGGAAACTGGCGTGGTGCGCGGCTGGGATGACCCGCGCCTGACCACCCTGCGCGGCTTGCGCCGTCGCGGCGTGACGCCCGAAGCGATCATCAACTTTGTGACTGGCACCGGGGAAACGAAGAACGATAGTTGGGTGGAGATGGCTCAGTTCGAAGCCATCATCCGCGATGACTTGAACAAGCGCGCCCTGCGCCGCATGGCAGTATTGAGGCCACTTAAACTGGTCATCGACAACTATCCTGAAGGTCAGACCGAAGATTTGGATGCGATCAACAACCCCGAAGACCCGAACGCCGGTACACGCAAGGTCAAGTTTTCGAAGGTCATTTATATCGAACAGGATGATTTCCGCGAGACCCCGCCGCCGAAATATTATCGCCTCTTTCCCGGCAATGAAGTGCGTTTGCGCTACGCTTATTTTGTAAAATGTACGCACGTTGTAAAAGACGAAAAAGGTGAAGTGATCGAAGTTCACGCGACATATGACCCATCCACGCATGGCGGCGATTCAGCCGATGGGCGCAAGGTCAAATCGACCATCCATTGGGTTTCGGCGGAACATGCAATCCGGGCGGAAGTGAGGATATACAATCAGTTGTTCACCGTTGAACGTCCCGATGATGGCGAATTGGAAGGGATCATCAACCCCAAATCACTGGAAGCGCTGGAGGATGCTTACGTGGAACCCGCTCTGGCTGACGCCAAGACTGGTGACAACATCCAGTTTGAGCGCACAGGTTATTTCTGTCTCGACCCAGACTCCACGCCGGCGAAGCCCGTCTTCAACCTGACGGTGAATCTCAAGGATACCTGGGCGAAGATGGAAAAAAAGGGGAAGTAAACCAATCAGGAAAAGAGCCTTCTCATTTAGGAAGGCTCTTTTTTTCAGATATAGAAAACATCCTTCTCGAATCGAACAGATTACTTTTGCGCCCCCGAAGCGGGAAGCCAGACCAGCCTGGAGCGGGTATTCGTGGCGCGATAATTTGGGAACTGAGCGGGTTCTCGCAGCAGGGTGATTTGTAAAAAATACGACTTATGCTGTCAAATCAAAGCCTTACAAAAGCCTATTCAACATCTCCATTTCTTCCTCATTACTCCTGATTGTCCCGTCCAGCCATGCGGCGCGAAGCGCTGTGAGGATTTCGCCATAGCGCGGGCCAGGCTCAAGTCCGCGCATTTTGAGATCGTTTCCAGTGGTGCCGGGTTTGACATGCCGCCAAAAGGAAAGATAATCTAAAAGAGCCTTTTCGCGAGAGACGAGATAGACTGTGTAAATCGACAACAAGGGCAGTTTTTCAAGAGCATATACCCAAACACTGGGCGCAGAATTGACAAGGAAGGGCAGGCTTTTCTTCAATTGTGATGCGCCCCAAACCGCATGTGTCAGGTCGGACGTAAAATCGAGCCGCCGCGCAATGGACAAGATTGCAGCCTCCGTCAAATCCATCAGCCACAGAATGAACCCCATGGTGATTCGGCTGGCTGGGACATCGAGCCGGGTGTCCATTTCAAGGTAGTCGGAATGGCTTTCGTTGAACGCGGGGAGCTCAGGATGAATCCACTTGAAGACATCAAGTTTACCAAGGCGAACAATCATCTGAGGTGAATTGTCCTCATCGAAAATCAGGTCTAACTCATGGCGGATACGCTCACCGCTCAAGGCTTGGAGGACGGCAAGAGATTCGGGATTAACAAGAATGAAGGATGAAGGATGAAGGATAAAAGAATATCTTTGCTCATAGCGGATGGCGCGGAAGATTCTAGTAGGATCGTCGATGAAAGAACGTGGATGCAAGACACGGATGGTTTTCTTTTCGAGGTCAGACCGACCATCGAGCGGGTCAAGCAGTTCCCCGAAGTGATCGCCATCCAGACGGATTGCCATGGCGTTGATCGTGAAGTCGCGGCGGAGGAGGTCGTCGTCAATTGTGGATGGTTTGACGGTCGGCAAGGCTCCAGGGCGGGAATAGGTTTCGGAGCGGGCGGTGATTAAATCCAGGGATGAAGGATCAAGGGTGAACGCTTCGCGTGAAGGTAAATACCAGATGGCGGTGTGGAATTTGTAGTGCGGGGTGAGTTTGCCTCCATATTTTTCAACAAGGGATTTGCCAAGCGCGATGGCATCGCCTTCGACGACAATGTCAAGGTCGTTGATGGGCTGTCCCAGCAGAAGGTCTCGGACGAAGCCGCCGACCACGTAGCAGGGCATCCCCAAAGACTCGGCTTGGGAGGCAATCTTCGAGAGTAAATTTTGCTTCTCGGACGGAATCAAATTAGGGTCGTGCAGGAGGCGGGTCAAATCCTTTTGCATAAAATCAATTTTACCCTTATAATCCGCCGCATGTTAACGAACCCGAACCCATCCCCTCGAACGTCACAATCCTCCAGGTCTGGCTAGGTTCGATGCAGTGCGTCTCAACGGCTCCCAGACCTGGCGAGCCGTTTTTCTTTGTTATTGGACGGTGGACCGTGGACGATAGTGGATTGACGATCGCAGAGTTGACCGCGCGGATGCACGAACTGGTCAAATCGAAAGGCTGGTACGAAGCGGACAGCAAACGTCCGCAGACGCCGCGCAATCTGGCGGTATCGCTCTCGATTGAAGCGGCTGAGATTTTGGAACACTTTCAATTCGGTGAAGAGATCAAGGACAGGGACGAACTCGGCAGTGAACTTGCAGATGTGACCCTGTACCTCCTGCAACTGGCTTCAGTCTCAGGCATTGATTTGGAAGAAGCGATATTGAAGAAGATTGAAGTGAATAAAACGAGAAAATGGGATGTAAAGGCAGGCAAGTAAACAGGTAAATACGGAGACAAGTAAAAACCTGTATACCTGTTTACCTATGTACCCTACCCACCCAAAGGACAAACGATGAACATTACTGTATTTGGCGGCGCACAACCGAAGGAAGGCTCGGCGGCTTACGAAGAAGCTCGCGCACTTGGCAGATTGCTTGCCGAGCGCGG
>CAILWD010000012.1 GCA_903837815.1 uncultured Chloroflexota bacterium
CCCGTGATGCAGGATTTCTGAACGCGGATCAGATTCTGGTAGTAGGGGATGATCGTGCCACCTTCTTCATGAAGCATCTTTTGGGCGTCCATGTAGTATTGGTTGCGCGCAGCGGCATCCTTTTCAGCGCGGGCAGAATCCAGCAGGGCATCGAAAGCGGGGACGTTCCAGTAGGATTCGTTCCATTCGCCGCCGCCGCGGTAGATTTCATTGAGGGCGGTGTCAGCGAGGCGTTCATTCCAACAGGTCATCACAAACGGAACTTTCATCCACGCATCTGTCCAGAAACCGTCGGCAGAGACTGTTTCAATGTTGACGGTGATGCCCGCCAAAGCAGCCTGTTGCTGGTAGATCTCGGTCAATGCCGCAAGGTCCTGGCAGACAGGCGCAGTGTACAGGTCAATGGTGAAACCATCTGCGTAACCGGCTTCTGCCAGTTTGGCTTTGGCGGCTTCGATATCAGCGGTGGGGGGGCAATCTTTGAACACCGCGGGGTCGCTGGGTGACACAGCCGAATCGCAGGAGACGCTTGCCGCGCCATTCATCGCAAGGTCGATCATTTCCTGGCGGTCAACCACGAGGTGCATTGCCTGGCGCAAGGCAACATTGTTGAACGGCTCAATATCGGTGCGCATCACAAAACCAGACCAGTTACCGCCCGGTGATTGAGTAACTGTGAATTCAGAATTGCCTTCGAAGCGCGCGGCTTGTTCGGCAGTGACGGTTTGCCAGTCAAGGTCGCCTGCAAGCATGGCATTGGTCTGCGCTTCCACATCGGCGATGCCGTACACTAAAACTTTGGCAACGCCGGGTTTGCCGCCCCAATATTCATCGTTGGCAACCAATACAGTTTCGCCGCCAACATCCAACTTTTCCAAAATGAACGGACCAGTACCCATGCCGGTGGTCAACACATCGGGGAAGCCGTCTTTCTTGACAACGCGCGCACGGTAATCCATCACGGTCGCGTCAAAGGTGACGACGGGCGCGTTGAGGTTGAAGACAATGGTGTAATCGTCGGGGGTTTCGATGCTGTCCACCACGGCGAAAGTGCTGGCGAGAATGGAGGTGGGGGAATTCTTCCAGTGATCGGCAGAGTACGCCACGTCGGCGGAGGTGAGGGGCGTGCCGTCGTGGAACTTGACATCCTGACGCAGTTTGAACGTCCACACATCGCCGGTGTCGTTGGTTTCCCATGATTCAGCGAGAGACGGCTGGGGAGCCATGGTGTCAAATCCTGGTTCGGTGAGGCGGTCGTAGATCATTGAGATGACGGGCCAGAAGCGGGCTTCATCCACGGGGTCAAGGTTTTCTTTACCGCCATAAGCGAGACCATCAGTGAAGCGGAGTGTGCCGCGCTCATCCCCGGCAGGGGCTTCGGTGGCAGCCGCTTCTTCGGTGGCGGCAGGCGCGGCTTCTTCTGTAGCAGCGGGGGCTTCTTCTGTGGCTTCGGCGGGAGCGCCGCAGGAAACCAGCAGCATGGATGCCACAACGAGCAGGACCATTAACTTATACAATTGGTTTTTCATTCTTCATCTCCTTGGGTTGGTTTAAGAAAATATTGGGTGCGGATGAAACTGAACTTTGCAATGCCGAACCTCCTTTTTCCTGCTGTTCACCGAATGCTTAGCGTGCAAGCAAACGCGAAAGAGCCGATAACAAGAGCGACACATTCTCCCTGCGGGAGGTATGTCCCATCAAACCAATGCGCCAGGCTTTTCCCTTGAAAATGCCCAGACCGCCCGAAATTTCAATGTTGTATTCATCCAACAAACGCTTGCGAATTTCCATATCATTCACGCCTTCAGGAATCGCCACTGTGGTGAGGGTGGGCAAACGATACTCTTTTGGCACGATCAAACGCAGGTCGAGTTCTTCCAATCCATCCCATAACAATTGCGCATTCTCACGATGACGTTGCTGCCGCGCCTCCAAGCCTTCTTCATGCACAAGGCGCAAGGCTTCGCGCAGGGCGAAGTTCATGCTGATGGGCGCGGTATGGTGATAAGTACGGTCGTCGCCCCAGTAGGCTTCGAGCATGGTCAGGTCGAGATACCAGTTGGCGACCTTTGTCTTGCGTTGATGAAACGCTTCGCGCGCGCGTGGACCTACGGTTACAGGGCTCAGCCCTGGCGGGCAACTCAAACATTTCTGCGTGCCGCTGTAGGCAATGTCAATTCCCCAGTCATCTATTTTGAGCGGAATACCACCCAACGATGTGACACAGTCCACCAGCAACAATGCCCCGTGTTTGTGGACAACCTCCGCCATACCTTCGAGCGGAGTCATTGCCCCTGTAGAAGTTTCTGCATGAACGACGGCAACGACCTTGGCAGGATTCGCTTTCAGCGCCGCATCCACTTCCTCGGGCGTGGCAGCCGTCCCCCAGTCTTTGTTGAGGCGGTGAACGGTCGCCCCGTACCGCCCCGCCATATCACAAAGCCGTTCTCCAAAATAGCCGTTGACTACGATCAAAATCGAATCGCCGGGTTCGAGCAGGTTTGCCACCGTCGCCTCCATCCCCGCGCTGCCTGTACCTGAGATCGGCAGGGTCATCTCGTTTTGGGTCTGGAAGGTGTAACGCAGTAATTCCTGCACTTCCTTCATCAACTCGATAAACTTCGGGTCGAGATGTCCCAGCAATGGGTGAGCCATTGCGCGCAGGACGCGCGAAGAAACCATGCTGGGTCCTGGTCCCATCAAAATACGTTCGGGGGTGTTCAAATCAGAATACGTCTTCACGATCATCTCCTAAAAAATGAAATGATTAAACGAACGAGCAAATGTTGTATTCAGTTATGCAG
>CAILWD010000013.1 GCA_903837815.1 uncultured Chloroflexota bacterium
ATCACTGGCGGCGCGGATGCCGGGAACTATACGCTCACCAATACCACCGACGCGACCACCGCAAACATCACGGCGCGCGCCCTGACGGTAACAGCTACCGGCATCGACAAGGTCTATGATGGCAACACGGATGCAACGGTCACCTTGTCAGATAACCGCGTAACGGGCGATGTTCTCACCCTTGGCTACACCACTGCCTCGTTCGCCACCAAGGATATTGGCGCTGGCAAGACCGTCTCGGTCAGCGGCATTACTGTCACCGGCGCAGATGCGGGCAATTACGCCTTCAACCTGACTGCAACCACATCCGCCGACATCACCAAGCGTCCCATTACCGTGACGGCTGTAACCGATTCAAAGGATTATGACGGCAACACCTCGTCCGTCGGAGTCCCCACAATTTCCCTGGCAACTCCATTGGCAGCCGGCGATACCGCCACCCTCACGCAAACATTCGATACCAAGAATGTCGGCGCCGGCAAGAGCCTGATCCCGCTGGCGGTCATCTCCGATGGTAACGGCGGCAACAACTATGACGTAACCTACGTCAACGATACAACCGGTGAAATCAGGGGCATCACGGTCACAGTCAACGGCATCACAGCCGCCAACAAGGTCTATGATGGAACAACTTCCGTCACGCTCAGCACAGTTGGAGCGACGCTGGCAGGCGTGAAGACCGGTGATACTGTCACGCTCAATACGGGCGGCGCAATCGGCGTGTTCCTCAATGTCCCCGTTGGAAGCGGCAAGAACGTTGGCAACGGCAAGACCGTGGTGATCTCCGGATTAACCCTCTCCGGAACAGACAGTGGCAACTACACCCTGGTCCAGCCCACAACGACAGCCAACATCATGACACGACCAATTACCGTTACAGCACAAACCAACACCAAAGTGTATGACAGCACCACCTCCTCGGCTGCCACCCCGACAATTAACACGGGTACTCTTGCTCCTGGAGATACCTCTAACTTTACACAGGCCTACAGCAATTCAAATGTTGGCACGAGCAAGACGTTGACCCCCAGCGGCGATGTAAACGATGGAAATGGCGGCGGCAACTATCTTGTGACCTTTGTCAATAATACGACAGGCGTCATCAATTACCGGCCGCTTACGGTGACGGCAGAAGCCAAGGCCAAGGCTTTTGGTGATCCTGACCCGCTATTGACCTATCAACTCACCAGCGGCACTTTGGCAGGTGGTGACAGCTTGAGCGGCACCTTAACCCGCGACGTGGGCGAGGCTGTGGGCTCGTATACCATCCGTCAGGGTTCTGTATCGGCGGGGCCCAACTACAATATTACTTATGTAAGCGCCAACCTGACGATCTCCATCGTCAATCAGACCATCACGGTTATCAACCATGCGCTCCCAAGCGCGGCTTACAACACCAGCTTTACCGTATCTGCAACAGCGAGTTCCGGCCTGCCGGTCTCGATCTCGACCACCGGCTCATGCGCGGGCAGCGGCAACAATAATACAGCCACAATCTTTATGATCAGCGGCTCCAGCACATGCACGGTCCACTATAACCAGGCCGGTGATTCAAACTTCAGCGCCGCGCTCGAAGTGACAGAATCAACCACCGCCCAAAAAGCCGACCAGACGATCGTAATCAACGCACCTGCAGTTGGCTCAACCGCTGTCTACGGTGGAGGCTTCAATGCGGCGGCAACAGCCACTTCCGGTCTGCCTGTTTTATACAGTTCCACAGATGTTTGCACGAACACTCTCTCCAATTTCACCATGACGAGTGGGACAGGTACCTGCACGGTTCAATACAACCAGCCCGGCGATGCCAACTATAATGCCGCTCCGCAGGTGACACGCACAGTCACCGCCCAGAAGGCTGACCAGACCATCAACGTCACCCCGCCCTCGGCTCCGGGCACGGCCGGCTTCAACACCAGCTTTACTGTCGCCGCAACCGCCACTTCGATATTGCCTGTCACCTACAGCGCTGCAGGCGTTTGCAACAACGCTGGTCCCATGTTCACCATGACCTCCAGCACGGGTACCTGCTCGGTTCGATTTGATCAGGGAGGGGATGCCAACTATAACGCCGCGACGCGGATCACGCAGACTGTCACCGCACAGAAGGCGAACCAGACCATTACCATTGTGACTCCTGCCCCAACCGACGCGGTATATAACAGCACCTTCACAGTGGACGCCACAGCATCCTCAACATTGGCTGTTACCTATACTGCGGTCGGATCCTGCACGAACGTGGGCGCCCTCTTTACCATAACCTCCAGTACCGGCACATGCACTGTCCAATACGATCAGCCCGGAGACGCCAATTACAATGCGGCTTCACAGATAACGCAGACGGTCAATACGCAAAAAGCGAATCAGACCATCACAGCTTTACCTGTCCCGGCAAATGCAGGCTACAACACTGAATTTACTGTGGATGCCAGCGCCACTTCCGGGTTACAAGTTGCATACAGCGCCGGGGCTGGGAGTGTCTGTACCTATCTTGGAGGCGGCGCCTTCAGAATGACTGCCAGTACTGGCGTCTGCACGGTTCTATATAATCAGACGGGTAACGCCTTCTATAGTCCTGCCCTGCAGGTGACGCGAACGGTAGCGGCCCAGAAAGCGGACCAGACCATCAACGTCACGATCTTTGCTCCGCCCGTGGCAGGATTCGGCTCCACCTTCACAGTGGCGGCTGAAGCAACTTCCGGGCAGGCTGTTACATACAGTTCCAGCGGTTCCTGCTCGAACGTTGGTTCCCTCTTCACCATGACATCCAGCACAGGTACCTGTACGGTTCAATATGATCAGGCTGGAGATGCCAACTACAATGCCGCGCCGCCGGTCACGGAGACAGTCAACACAGGCAAGGCCGACCAGACCATCACGGTCACAACTCATGCCCCATCCACTGTGGCGTTCAATACCAGTTTCACCGTGGCAGCCACAGCGTCTTCCGGGGAACCGGTTGACTACAGCGCCAGTGGGTCCTGCTCAAATGTCGGCCCGCTCTTCACGGTGACGGTTAACTCTGGCGCCTGCACGGTCCATTACAATCAGGCAGGGAATGACAGTTACAACCCAGCTTCCGAAGTCACCGAGTCTTCAACTGTTTTCATCGACAGCGAATCTCCCACCGTGACCTTGGAACAAGCCGTCGCCCAGGCTGATCCAACCAACATCTCCCCGATCAATTTCACGGTGACGTTTAGCGAGTCGGTAACCGACTTCACAGACTCGGATGTTGTCATTGAAGGTACGGCCGGAGCCACCACTGCGGTGGTTACCGGCAGCGGTACAACCTATAATGTGGCCATCAGCGGTATGACAGGCGATGGCACAGTGATTGCGTCCATACCTTCTGGCGCGGCAACAGATGCCAGCGGGAACCCCAATCAGGAGAGTTCAAGCGCCAATAACACGGTTACCTATTTTGACACCGCAGGCCCGTCGGTGGAGGCGGTCAATACATCCGATGTCAATCGTTTCACCGTTCAGTTTAGTCAGGATGTCTATAATCCGGAAGGAGACAGCGAAACAGATGACGTGACCAATCCCAACAACTACATCCTGGTCCGCGAGCTGGGCGATACCGCAGGGTTCCAGACTGTCAGTTGTTCGGATGGCGCCAAAACCCCGGCGGACACAAGGATTGCAGTGGGTACTGTCACGTATGACCCAGGGACGTTTACCGCCAGTTTCGCAGTCAACAACAACCTGCCTCTCTCGAATGGGAAATATCGCCTGTTTGTTTGCGGCACCACCTCCATTGTCGATCCATTGAATACCGAACTTGCGCTGGTGGGCGATGGCGGCGCCAACACTGACTATACCAGCACCTTTGATGTGAACGTTGCTGGCGGCGGTGGAAACGCTGGCGCCAACGCCGGTGGCGGTGGAGGAAGAGGAAGTGGGAATGGCGGGATCAATGTTTCAACCATTACCACCGCCTTGATCCCAGTGACCGGTTTCGCCCCTGCGACGGTCACAGACCTTCCCAAACAACCTTCCGAACTTGCCTATAAAGACATGTCGGAGATGCGACTTGAAATCCCAAGCCTCAGCGTGAACATCCCAATCGTTGGCGTCAAGATGGTCAAATACGGATGGGACCTGACATGGCTTGGAAATAACGCCGGGTATTTGGAAGGCTCGGCGTACCCAACCTGGGTTGGGAATACAGTCCTAACCGGACATGTGCTGGATGAAAGCAACACGCCCGGCCCATTTGCCTATATAAAGGAACTAAAACCCAACGCCTTGATATTCCTGCATTCGTATGGCATGACCTATGTTTACCAGGTCGAAGAAAGCTTGCAGGTCAAGCCGAATAAAAACGACATTGTATTCAAGCACGAAGAGTACAACTGGCTGACATTGGTGACCTGCGAAAGTTACTCTGCAAAGGCAGAATCCTACATGTCTCGTCGTGTGGTTCGCGCAGTGTTGATCAGTGTGACGGAAGACCAATAACGCAGACTGATCAAACAAGTTGAACACTCGGGGCTGCCCAAAAGGCGGCCCCGTTTGCATGTTTTATGGGCATTTCCTGAGAACAGGCGAGTTTGCCTCCCCTCTCCAAATTCCAGAAATAAGGATAGAATAAGTCCAATATCGTTGGTTTTTTCCAAGGAGCAGATCATATGGCAGAATCTTTGTACTTCCAATGGCAGAATGACGTATTGTGCAAGACCATCTACCCGATGCGCGAACCGAAGTTGCGCGACTTTCTCGTCTATTACATGGAAGTGGATTTGTGGGCGCAATACAAAGACAAGGACATCGCCACGCTCAAGGCGGACGTGGACGCGTACGCGAAAGCTCAGGAAGCGGCGGCAATCACGGCTTATAAATCCTACAAATCCCTGCGAGATTATTTCTTTGTCAAGGATGTCCGCACGTATTACGCGAAATTCAAGCCGATCAACGAAGCCGAATTGACCGAAATCAACAACTTCCACGCCATGTTCATCCAAAGTTTCCCGAAGGATGTTCGCGGCGAGAAAAGTTTTGTCGAAGGCATGGACCAGTTCTGGACGAATCATCGCAACGTCCAACGCGACGCGCTCAAATCGAAGCGGAGGCGGGTCGAGAACATGGATCCCGCCCACCCGAAGAAAGCCGTCGAGACTCAGGAACTCGCCGCGATGGAAACTGTCACCCTGCCGATGGCGGAGCAGGAACTCGATCAACTGCGCGCCTTCCTCAAGACCTACGACAAGATCGAGCAGAGAAAACTCGCCTGGTATAGATTGTCGAAGGGCGATCCCAACTTCAAGCCATCGGAAGCGGAGTTTCTGGTCAGTTACAAGCCTGAGAATCCAACCACCGTCCGCGATATTGTTTGGTGGAAGGTCGAAGAGTACAAGGCATCGCTCGAAACGAAGAATCAATATCAACTGCTCGAAGAGATTTATCAGCGTTTCAAGAAGGAGCCGAAGCGCTTCCCCTACTGGCTGCAATACATGGTCGTCCATTTTTCGGGGATGCGTTACGCGAGCGCGCACAGTTCGTGGGCTGATCCCAAAGACCTGCTGGTGCGGCTCAACGCGGCCGACGTGGAAAAGAAAGCCAAGGCGCTCGATGATGCCGCCATCGAAAAACTGTGCGCCGAAAAAATTGCCGCCTACGAAAAGGGACAGGGAAACATCCCCAAACTTGCCCGCGCCGCCGAAAAAGAGTGGAAGGACAAAGCCGCGATGCACATGTTGAGCGTCAAAGCCAGCGGACCCAAGACCCGCCGCAACGGCATCACCGCCCTGCTGGTCGAAGAAGCCAAATATGACGAGTTCTCGCTTTCGACCGAAGAGGCGTTGAAAAAACTCGAAGGCATGAAAGCCAAATTCCCCGCATGGGCTTGGAAGGAAATCGTCAAACTCACGCCGCTGCGTGTCAACCACGTCACTGATCCCAATTGGGAGAAACTCACGCCCGAAGAGGAAGCAGCCCGCAATGCGCAGGCGGCGATGGAAATCCGCACCGTGATGGATGCCTGGGAAAACTACGATGCCTCTGCCTGGCGCGATGAGCATGGACGCAGCCACGAGTTGATCGTCTCCCGCGCCGTCTGCAACGAGACCGCCGAACACTGCCAGCACATCCGCGGCATTTTGCCCCCCGGCGGCTTGACTCCCAAACCGAAGTGGTATTCCGGTCTGGAAGCCGAGGGCAAGGGCGCGTTCTACACCAAGCCGACTTCCGAGAAGGATTATGTGCAAGGCGCGAGCATTTTCTGGCTGCGATTTGTGGACAAGGAGCCGAACGCCTGGCAGGTGGCAAAGGACGTGAAAACCAAATCAGGGGTTGGGATTCTGCCAACTGTGGATAAAAAGAAAAAGGTCGATCCCAAATCTCTAAGTTCTCCCTGGGCGTACGCTGGGGGAGAAACTGTTACCCGTTCGCGGACCCTTGTCGATCCGCAAACAAAGGCGAAGACCAACCAGAAGCAGTGGCTGAGATGGATTCACGAAGCGACGGTTGCCGAAGTCGCCGAAACCGCCGACGGGATGACGGTCATCACCTACGAAACCGCCCTCCCCGATGGCGACAAAGGCACGTCTGCCGTTGGCACCTTCAAGATGCCGCTCTCCTGGCACCTCGACGACGGTCCTGAAGATACGTACAACCGAGCCTTCGTCGGCTTCGTCCCCGAAGGTGAAACGCCGATGGAGCATTTGAAAACAATGCTGGATTGGAACAGGATTTTGAGGAAGAAGGTTGTGTAAATTATCGTAGGGGCGGATCGCGATCCGCCCCTACCGTTTTATTGCGTCCCAAACACCACCACAAAAAAATCCCCATACGAACCATTGGAAAAATAAGCATAGCCGACGCCCATCTCGGTGGTCTTGGCTTTCAAAATCGCGTCGCGATGAATTTGGTCGCTCATCCACCAAATCATCGCCGCCTGCGGCCCCCCGCCGCCGTAGATGATTTCTTCCGAAAATGCGCCGGCATATCCCGCCGCGACTGCCCGCGAATACGCGGAGGAGCCATCCGAACCAGTGTGGCTGATCATATCGTTGCAAGCCATATCCGCCGCATGAGACTGCGCCAGCGCCGCAAGCTGCGAGTTGACCGTCAATGCCGGTAGGCCGACGTTTGCGCGCTCGGCATTGATCGCTGCCGCCGCCTGGTTGACGTAACCGGCATTCTGGGTGTAATTGCAATTAGCCGACCCGCCACCAGTTGACGCGCTCCCCGGCTGCGTGGGGCTTGCTCCCGAAGAGGTTGCGGCGATGCTGGGTCCGCCCACGATGACCTTCACCCAGAAGGTCTGCTCCGTGCCGATGTAAACAACCTGATCTTTTGTGTTGTGCAGGGAAAAATATCCGGTGTAGGTTCCATTGGCAGTGGGCGCAGTCAACTCGACTGAGACTTCCACTTTTTCGTCTTTCAACGTGGTCGCGATGGGCGCGGAGTCTGGCGCTTTCATCTGGTCACCGGCGGTGAAGACCAGCGCATAATTCACCCACGGACAGGTGCCGACGTTTTGCAATTCCCAGGTCTTGGTGAAGGTCTCGCCCGCGCGGACTTGCGTATTGTCTTGAATCGTCACGTCACGCAAGAGGACAGCCCCGTCTGTGCAGTTTGGCGGCGCGGTGACGGCAGGCGTCGGCGAGATAATGACTTCCGGGGTCAAAGTCAGTGTGGGAGGCACGTAGCCTTGTTTGGTCGGCGGCAGGGTCGAAGTCACAAATTCAGGTCCAGCCGTGACAGCCGCCTGATCCATGTCAACGGCAACGCAGGAGGTTAGAAGCAGTGAAGCGAGAAGGATTATTTTTTTGAACATGGTTCTCCGGGGGAAAGTATACAGGAAAACAAGTATACAAGTAAATCCGACTGCCTACCTGTTTACTTGTGTACCTATCCCCCCTAAAACATCATCATCTGCCCGGCAGATTTTTCCACCGGGTCGCTGGCGATTTGCTCTTCAAAAGTTTCGCGGGCCAGGATCGGCAAGTCGAGCAGGCTTCGCAGCAGACGGTATTTGACCAGCCTGTGATTTTTCATCTGCACCGCGAGGGATGGGTCGCGCTCCTCCTTGTAGGCGGCAAGGGCGGCGCGTCCACCGGGGATGACGATGACCACATGCTGCGCAGGCGTGGAGTTGAGCAATGCGCGGGTCAACAAAGCAGAAGCCAGCACATAAAAGGTCCGGGTTGAGATTCCGTTCTCCTCCCAATACAGGGCTTTGTCTTCCCTGCGAGTGATATATCCCAGCCGCCCGCCAATGGTCTCGATCAACGCGTACATTGCCTTCAATTCATCGCGCCGCGCAGACGCCACATCCTCGACGCGAAGTTTCCAACTGCCCGATTCCTTTTCCGCGTAGGAATTCAACACGGCATAAATCAATCCCTTCGACGGCGTGAACAGGCCCGGAAAGCGCGGATACAACTCCGCTTCGATTTCGAGATATAACACACTGGGATTCTTCTGCAGGTAGTTGACGATTGCCATCTCCACACGGTCTGAAAGCGACTCGGTGGTTTCGAGACTCAATCCCCACATGCCCGTGTCCACACTTTCGCCACCGGAATAATGGATGAACCGGCCGTCGCCTTTCAACGCCAGATCAAACAGAGCAATGGTCTCGCGCAGCGCTTCATCGAACTCCACCCGGGGATTTTTCAGGGTATCCGCGGCAGCCAAGGCAATCAAGCCCGCCGTGTGAATATGCAAATAACCGGCGGGCTCGCCGCGTTCAGCCAGAAAATCATGAATAGACTCGCGAAGGAGAGACACCCCCGCCTCGACGCCAGATTTTCGCCCTGTGGGCGGCGAATTCTTCCAAATGACCTGCACGGGATCATGCTCTGTCCGCAGCGCCACGCTTTGCAGTGAAAACCCAGCCGCATCCGCCGCAGTGAAGGCAGAGGTCAGGTAGGCAGGCTCAGGTTCGGGAAGCAATCCAAAGAACGGCACACCGTCGGGGAGCAAATCACGCAGGTGATTGAACGTCGCGTGCAGCGCGGTCGCATTCCAGGCCCAATCGTAGCGGCGGCGGCGCAATGCAACTTTGTACGGTTCCACCGCATCCTTGCCCCACAACCATCCCGCCCACAACGCAGAAAGAGTCCAAAACGCCTGGTTTGGACGCGGCACCGAGCCAATCACTGCCGCAATCGGAATTTCCTTTTTGACGACATCTGCGAGGCCCTTCAACCGTCCCTCGAAAATGAGGATTCCGCCGCCCTCCGGAATCTTGGCGGGCCACGCTTCGCACGCGACGGGTGAGCCTGTCTCTGACCAGAGAGTTAATCCACGCTCCAGCATCAGCCAGACGTTTTGCTCGCGGAACTGGTTTGGCGTGCTCAACTGTTTTGGTCGTGGGCGTTCCGCCGGGCGCTGTGCGGCCCAGAGCGTGTTGCCCGCATCGCAAGCCAAAAGGAGCAAGGCGGTTAAAGCGCGTTTGCGTTCGGGAGTCAAATTCAAATTATCAAGGCGGTTGATGATGGTGGTCAGCACGTACAAAGGTCGCGGCAGGTAATGACTGATGGCTTCCTCGGCGTAGAAGCGGTCTTCGTCATGAAGTGCCACCACCTTCTCGAAGGCGCGTGAACGGTGCAGCGCATCGGTCTCCGCAATTTTTCTTGCGCGTTCCACGTCCTCGTCGGTGACAGGTTTCTCGCCGGAGTCTTTGCAATGCGGGCATTCGTAAATCCGCGCGTAGGGCGCGCTCTCGCCTTTGCGCCACAAAAACGCCTGGGCCTGGATTTTCTTCTCGCACTTTTCACAGGTTGTCAGGTAGAGCGATTGGAGGTGCGCCGCGAGTCTTTCCTCCCCTTTTTTGACCGCGCCCAAATCTGCCAGCGCCGCAACGAATTCAGTCTGCGCCGGTGGTTTTGCCGACATCTCCAGCAGGAACCTCGTCACCGGGTTGTTTGCCGTCACCAGTACGCGGAATCCGCTGCGGGCGGCTTCCAGAACCAGCCTCGGAGAGAATCCAAATGGGTCGAGCAGCCAGTTCGAAGTTCCGCCCCGAGCCGTATCGAAGGGCTGTTGCGAAAGCCAGGCAGAGATCACCCCTTCCTCCAGCGCAGGCAAAAATCGCGAGAGCGGGCCCGGGTCGGCAGGCTTCAAGCCGGGGATATAGGGTTGCGCATCCATCTTGGGTTAAGTATACATAAAATTGACTCGTGCTGAGCGTAGTCGAAGCACAATCGCAAATTCGCCCTTCGACTGCGCTCAGGGCGACTCCAGAGGTTCTGTCAACGGCTTGCGCGGCATCGAGTTGATGTCTATCTCGATGGCTGAGAGCAGGATTTGAATTCCGAGAATTACCGAGAGCGTGGGCAGCATCACTGTGCCAGTCGGCGCGGGAATGTTTCGACTCGCGTATTGAATCCATTTAATTGCGCCAAAGGTTCCGCCAAACAACAACAATGGAATGCCAAACATCAGATACAGCGACATCATCGAAAAGTCATAAATATAATATTTCAACAAGATGCGCCGAAAGAACGTGGCAAGCAACTTGGCCGGAAACTCGATCAACGTGCGGCGGATGGAGAGGTTCGAGGTCTCGTTCCCATATCGGGCGGGGATGGGAACATCCATCACCAGCGCGCCGAGCAGGTAAAGATTGGCAAGCATCGAAGTCTCGAAAAAATAACGCCGGTCGATTTTATCCAGCGGAAGTTGGTCGAGGACTTCGGCGCGGACGGCGAAAAAGCCATTGGTGGGGTCGAAAATATTCCAGTAGCCGGTGGCCGCTTTCGTGAGAAAACTCAACCCGAGGTTGCCCACACGGCGGACGAATGGCATCTGCTGCAAGGCTTGAAAATCGCGGAAGCGGTTCCCTTTGACGAAATCGGCTTTGCCCTGAATCAGCGGCGTGACCAGCGCGGGGATATGCTTTGGGTCCATCTGCCCGTCCCCGTCGAGTTTGACCACCACCTGCGCGCCGAGTTCGAGCGCCTTGCGGAATCCGCTGACCATGGCCCCACCCACGCCCTGGTTTTTGGTATGACGAACAAGGATGATGCGCCCATCGTTTTTTGCAACTGCCGCAGCAACCTCCCCGCTGGCATCGGGCGAAGCATCTTCCACCACAATAATGTGTTCTATATAAGGTGGCAGACCGCGGAGTACGGATTCGAGGTCCTGTTCCACGTTATAGGCAGGAATGACCGCTGCAATGCTAAATTCCGCAAGATTCATGTAAGTGATTGTACTCGAAATGGTGATAGAATCCGCTTAAAAGGAAAAAATATGGCATCCGGGGAACTGATTCTCATTGTTGAAAGCGATCCAGATATTGCCGATTTGATTGGCAGGCAATCGTTGCAACCGCTCGGCTATCAAGTCAAGGTAGTCGGCGACGCGGCTTCGGCGATTAAATTCGCGATTCAATCCGCGCCGAGTTTGATTCTCGCTGATTTGAATTTTCCAGGCTTGAGCGGAAAGGACATGCTCGCCGCGCTCAACGCCCAAAATGTAAAATCCCCTGTGATCGTGATTGCCGCAAAAGGACAGGAAACTGATGCCATTCAGGCTTTTCGTCTTGGCGCCACAGATGTCATGTTCTGGCCCCTTCGGGATGCGGAGGTGGTTTCGGTGGTCGAACGCGCCCTGCGCCAGACTCAAGAAGCGCGCGAACGCCAAAAACTGGACCGTCAGTTGAAGGCGACCAACGAGGAACTACAGCGAAAACTGCGCGACCTGAACGCCATCCTTGCCACGGCAAAAGCGGTCATCTCCGTCACCGACCAGCGCGTGCTGTTCGACATGATTCTCGAAGGCGCCCTGAAACTTGCAGACGCCAACATGGGCTGGCTGTTGTTGCGCGAAGAACGCAGCAAGGCATTTCTGATGCGCGCCCAACGCCAGTTGCCCGAATCATGGGCAAAGAAGATGAACCAGACTGTGGATGATGGGATCAGCTCGCTGGTGGCGCTCTCAGGGGAAAGCCTGGTAATGAACGGCGCGCCGTTGCAAAAGTTAAAAGTCTCCGCCCTGGGTAAATCCATCGCCGTCATTCCGATCAAGATCCAAAATGAAGTGATTGGGCTTCTGTTGATTATACGCAAAAACGATATGGAGATCAGCCGCGATACCCAGACCTTGCTGGAGGCGATGGCCGATTTCGCGTCCATTTCCCTTGTCAATGCGCAGTTGTTCCATGCGCTCCAAAAAACCGCTGAAAACGCGCGCAAGGGAGAGAACTTTCGCTATACAACCCTCGAATCGGTGCGAGATTCAATCCGCAGCGAACTACAGGTAGCGAGCTATCCTCTTAATTTCGTGCTCACAGAAACCCCCGGCAAGTTGACAGCCGAACAAAAGCAGGCCCTTGAATCCGTTCAAAGCGCCTTGCAGCGCCTTGCGCGTTCATCAGAAAAAACCTTTATCGCCGCGCAATAAACGCGAAATAGCCTTTAAGCCATGCCCCAAAAGGAATTGCTCCTCCTTGCCATAAACCCCTCTCCTATTTTGGATTTAATGCAGCGGGCCCTATCTGCTGCAGGATATGGGGTGGCAATCGCCTATGACCGCGACGGGCTGAACCGGTCCATCCAGGAAGCCATCCCATCTCTGCTGGTGATTGGGGAAACATTCGGCAGAGAGAATGGCTTTTCGATCTCCGCAGAGATGCTGGAGCGCTTTCCAACCCTGCCCATCATTTTGTACGCAGAGAAGGACTCTGCGGGACTTTCCAAGACCGCGCTCAAAGCGGGGCTGGCTGGCTATCTATATCCCCCACTTAAAATATCCGACATCGTGGAAGAAGTGCAAAGAAGCCTGGCGCGCGCCAGGAAACTCGGCGACTGGCTGCGCCGTGAAGTAAAACGCACAACCTCCTCCCTCGAACAAAAAGTCGATCTCTCAGAAGCCGAACGCCAGAAGTTGGAAGCCATCATCGGCAACATTCAGGATGGGGTAATTGTGATGGATAAAAGCCAAAAGATTATCCTGCTCAACCGCGCAATACAGGATATCTTCAATCTGAACGGGATCAACTTCGCCGGCAAGCCGCTTACCACCGTCATCCCAAACGATGACCTGCGCGTCCTATTGGGGCGGGCCGATAACACCCCCCTGAAATACCACGAGATCAACTTCGATGATGGGCGAGTGTTCAATGCGCAATACACGCCCATCCCGCAAATCGGCGCAGCCATCACCATGCAGGATATTTCCTACCTGAAGGAATTGGACCGCCTGAAGAGCGATTTCATCCATACCATTTCCCACGACCTGCGCTCGCCGTTGACTTCCATTCTGGGTTACGCCGAACTGGTCGAACGCACTGGCCCGCTAACTCCCAATCAGCAGGAATTTCTGCGCCGCCTTCAGAGCAGCATCCAACACATTACCACCCTCGTCAATGACCTGCTCGACCTGGGCCGCCTCGACGCCGGCTTCGACACCCGCCGCGAGGTCGTCCATCTCGAAAACATCCTCAAGTATTCGCTGGACCTCTACGAAAACCAGTTGAAGAAAAAGAACATCAAACTGGAGGTCAATATCGCCGCGGGCTTAAAGCCCCTGCGCGCAAATCCCATCCGCATCCGTCAGATGCTCGACAACCTCATCGGAAATGCCATTAAATACACACCGGCGGAAGGCAGTGTAAAAATAAACATGGCCATGGAAGTGGATCAGATCGTCATTAAAGTTCAGGACACCGGAGTTGGGATTCCGCCCGAAGAACAGGGACGGATATTCGAAAAGTTCTATCGCGCTTCCAATGCCGCCAAAGGCGCAGAAGGATCGGGGTTGGGACTGGCCATTGTCAAGACCATTGTGGAGAGCCACCAGGGGCGCGTATGGGTGGAATCAGCCGTCGGCATGGGCTCCACTTTCATCGCCCTTCTCCCCTCGCATGAATAACTGAAACTCTGCGTATTCTGAATTCGCACACATGCCATAAAATTAAAAACGTTGCCGCTGAGGGAGAACTCAGCGGCAACTTTCGCCAAAGGAGGAGACAGAGGAGGTGTCTGTTTTGTCTCCACTGTCATCATAAGACATTTTCATGATTTCACCAACCGCTAAATGTCACCAAATGGTTGTGATAACCTTCACAAGGAAAACGGGACATTATGACATTTTCCTGTGCTTTTCGACCCTGCAAAACAAGAAGGTTATTTATCCTTGGCGGGTAGGCGGGAAAGGATCGAATTTTGGAGAGCCTTTGGTTTTGGCACAGCAACCGCCCCCCCGCCCGATCTCATGCTATCCAATTCGGCGCTGAATTTCATCCAATCGTTGACAAGGATCACAAAATGCGGGGATTTGTCCTTGAAAAATAAGGGAGAGAGAAATAAACGCAACGTAGATTGAGACATGGGATACCCGTTCAAGTCGATGACCATGGCGGTCATCTTTGCCAGCGGCTCGATGATTTCTGCCCG
This sequence comes from uncultured Chloroflexota bacterium, assembly GCA_903837815.1. GTDB lineage: Bacteria > Chloroflexota > Anaerolineae > Anaerolineales > Villigracilaceae > Villigracilis. The sequence goes on from CAILWD010000013.1 coordinate 14,352, forward strand.
CCAGGCCGATACGCTCTGCCGTGGAAACAACGCTCCGATGTTGCTCATGGAAGTACGACGGATTCGCCGGTAGGAAACATTCAGGCGCAGGAAAGGGGTCACAATCCGCAGGTGGTCGCTGAAGGGCTGAACGTACGCGCTCCTGCGCAGGACCAATAGCAAAATTCCAAGAAAAACACTCAAACCGCCGATACTGGAAAAAACCAGCCAGCGCCATTCCTCATATCCCCAGTTTCGCAGCGCCCAAGCGACAGCAAGCAGGCCAAGACCCAACATGAAGATTGCAGGCCACCAACGATTCATCATACGGGTGTAGACCACCAGCGGATAACGACGGCCGCCTTTTGCCATCCTTACTACCCCTTTCCTTCCTGCCCCTCAATCTGGTTGCTGTTCAATTGATTGCTCAAGCGGCTGATCGCTTGCGTGAGATGCTCCCCTTGCAGGCTGAAGGTTATGTCTCCGCGCGTCTTCTCGATGATGCTCCGCGCCAAATCGGTCTGACGGCGCAAACCATTGGTGATGGCGTCTGGATAATCCATGGTAACCAGAACAGAGTAGATTTCATCCATGATTCCCAGCAGGCGCTCCACTTCGGTCGAATACCCGTGCCGCAAGATGTCCAGGCTGCGGCGGCGTAATTCGCCGACAACTTCCGCCAGCCCGTTGAGGTAAGTCGCGGGTTCGACAATCAATTCATCCGGTGTTTGGAGGGGTTCATTGCGAATCAGGGCGCAGGTGACGTTTGCCTCCACAAATTCCTTGAGGGCGTCCTGGGTATATCCCGCATAAAACAGGTCGGGATGAGAGAGGAGTGAATCGCGCAGGGTATCGGCAAGTTGACGCGCTTCCGCCAGATGAACATTCATCACATCAGTTTCGTCACGGTGAACGGCGCGAATGGCAAGAGAACAGGACCGCGTCAGGCGGCGGGCAAGCGCAAGCGCATGGTCGCGGGCAGATGTGCGCACTTCAAAGGTTTTGCGGATTTGTTCTGCAATTTGTTCGAGTTTGTGCATGGTGTCCTAGGTTTCTTTTGTCGGTTCGGGCGGTTGTTGAAACGGGCGAAAGAGGTTGTCTGCAAGCGAGTTATTGGTAGGCATGTTGATTTCGCCAAAGGCGGCTTCGTAACGCGCGAGGTTTTCGGTGAGCGCCCTAACCAGCAGTTTGGCGCTGAGGGGCGTCATCACCACACGCGAGCGGATGTTTGCCCTTGCCTCGCCAGGCAGGAGGTGGGCAAAATCCAGCACGATGTCTGCCGGGGAATGGGCAATTCGCGCCAGGTTGGCATAGACTGTTTCAAGATCAGTGGGAAATTCGAGGATTGGGCCTGCAGGCTTGAGAGGCGCTTGAGGATTGGTCATGGGGAATCCATATCATCAGGCTTCGGAAATCTTTGCAAAGACATCCGAAGCCTGTGAGTTTCCAAAAATTAGAAGGGGATCTCGTCTTCCGGAGGAAGTTCAGCCATCTCCATGCCGCCGCTGCCCGCAACAGGACCGCCGTCAGTTTCTGCCCGCGAAGAAAGGAAACGGACGGTTGTGGCTGTGATTTCAAAGGAAGCGCCGGCTGTGCCATCCTGTTTCGTCCAAATACGAGGCCCCCCCGTAGCTTTATCGGGCGTCAGCCTGCCTTCCACTAAAACTTTGGAGCCTTTCTTTACGTATTGATTACAAACTTCCGCCTGCTTTCCCCAAGTCGAAATGCGGAACCAGATTGTCTCTTTTACCTGTTCGCCATTGTTGCCCGTATACTGGCGGTTGGTAGCGACTGAGAATGAAGTAACAGCCTGTCCGGATGGGGTGTAACGCATCTCCGGGTCTTTGCCTACATTGCCGACAATGATGATTGTATGGTACATGGGAAATCTCCTTTGAGGTGAAGGTACCCGCCGCATCACGACGGGGAAATGAAATAAATTGTATTGTACCCTCACTTTACCCATTTGTTAACTTTGCGTTTCGCCCGTTTTTCGGGGTTAGATGGACTGTGTTAGAATACCTTTCATAATTGCTTTACCATGAGGACTCACGTGTCTACCCAATCCAAACTTGCACAATCAACACCATTACATCCCAAACGGCGCGGCGTCGTCGTTGGCGCATCCACCGGCATGGGCGCCGTCCTTGCCCGAAAACTGGCAAAGGAAGGTTACACAGTTGCCCTGGTCGCCCCTCAAAAGGACAAACTCGAAACCCTTTGTGGGGAAATCAACTCTGCCGAAAAGGAAACCCGCGCTTTTGCGTACGTCCATGACGTGACGAACTACCATGAAGTCCCCGCCTTGCTGCGGAAAATCGTTGCGGACATCGGCGGGCTCGACCTGCTGGTTTATATGGCGGGCGTCAACTACCCTCCCGGTCTGGAAAACTATCATTTCGAAGATGACCGCAAGATGGTCGAAGTCAACTTGATCGGCGCGATGGCATGGCTCAGCCCGGTGGCGGAAATGTTCCAAAGCGCAAAGGCGGGACAAATCGTCGGCATCTCCTCAGTGGCTGGGGACCGCGGACGAATCGGCAACCCCGGTTACAACACCTCGAAAGCCGCGTTGACCTGCTATCTCGAAGCGCTCCGCAACCGGCTCACCCGTCACGGCGTCAACGTGCTGACCGTCAAGCCGGGCTTCGTCAAAACCGAAATGCTCAAAGCCGCGCAGGGCGCAACCCCCTTTGCCGTCACACCCGAACAGGCGGTTGAGGATATTTACAGAGCCATGCGCCGCCGCAAGCAGGTCATCTACACCGCCCCCATCTGGCGCTGGATCATGCTCATCATTCAACACATTCCATCGGTGATCTTCCGCCGAATGTCATTCTAACCACATTAAACCCTAAAGGTTTTCAAGCCTTTAGGGTTTTCATTGAAAAGATAAAACATGCAAAAAAACTTCACCCAACTCGAAAACTTCGGGCACTCCCTAAGCGCCCCATCCTATCTCATCAAACCAAAAACGACTGAAGAAATTGTCGAGGCGTTCCAAACTGCGAAGAAGGAAGGTCTCTCTGTCAACGCGCGCGGAGCGGGACGCAGTTACAACGACGCGGCGCTCATCGGCGGCGGGATCATCCTCGATATGCAGGGGATGAATGCCATCACCGCCTGGGACCCGCAAACGGGACTCATCACCGGGCAGCCCGGCGTCACCCTCGAACAACTCTGGCACAAGGTGCTCGCCGACGGCTGGTGGCCCCCCGTCGTTTCGGGGACGATGACCACCACCCTGGGCGGATGCCTGGCGGCGAATATTCACGGCAAGAACAATTTCAAAATGGGTACCATCGGCGAGCATGTGGTTGAATTCACCGCCGTTCTGCCCACCGGCGCGGAAGTGACCTGCTCCCCGAAGAAAAACGGCGACCTCTTCTATTCCATGATCAGCGGTCTGGGAATGCTGGGCGTCTTCACCTCCATCACTTTGCAGATGAAGCACGTCGAATCGGGACTGCTGGAAGTCCATGCCTGGCCTGCGCACGACCTGCACGAACACCTTGCCCTTCTTCTCGATAATGCGCCAAATTTCGATTACATCGTCGGCTGGTTGGATAGCACCCACGGCGGTAAAACCCTGGGACGCGGACAGATTCACGCCGCGAACTACCTGCACGGGAACGATGACCCCAACCCACAGGAAACGATGAAATTGGAAAACCAAATCCTGCCGCCGCGCATTTTTGGCGTCTTCCCCAAATCCATCCTGTACATCTTCATGAAGCCATTTGCGAATAATTTTGGCTGGTCGCTGGTCAACATTGCCAAGTATGTCGCCTCGATTCCCCGTCACACCTTCCGCCAGCCGCACGCGGCATTTCATTTCCTGCTTGATTACGTCCCGAACTGGGAACTTTCCTACGGACGCGGCGGACTGATTCAATACCAGTCCTTCGTCCCCAAGGAAACTGCCGAAGACGCCTGGCGCGAGATGCTGGCCATGTCCATCAAGCGCGGCATCCCCTCCTATCTGGGCGTGACCAAGCGTCACCGCCCCGACAAGTTCCTGCTGACCCACGCGGTGGACGGTTTCTCCCTCGCGCTGGATTTCAAGGTCACAGATGGCAACCGCGCCAAACTTGGCGAGATGTTGCAGGAATTCGACAAGATCGTTTTGCAGGCGGGCGGCAGGTTTTATTTCGCCAAGAACAGCGAGACCACAGCCGAAACCGCGAAGAAGTTCTACGGCGAGGAAACCCTCGAAAAGTTCAAGAAGCTCAAGAAACGCTGCGACCCGAACGGGTTGCTGGAATCAGACCTGTATCGAAGAATTTTCGAATAGCAGAAAAAAGTCCCGCCTTACAAGCGGGACTTTTTATTGGCTGATATCCTCCACGTAATTCACCGCGCCGGAACAGGCTCCGACAAGGTAGGGCGAGACGTTCTCCCAGGTCAGCGGCAGGTTTTCTCCCAGCGCATGGGTGATTCCCTCCGCAAGACAGGAACCGCCCGCGTTGTAGTTGACGAGGGTAAACTTCCACAAATCCTCGTACGAGGCGACTTCGCCTGGCTCTTTGCCTGAATAGTTTTTGACAACCTGCCCCGCCTGTTTGCAGTTGGCGGTCATGGTGTGGGCAAAGACAGTAATCGAAAACTCCGCCCGCGCCAGGTCGATCTTCAACGGACAACTCTCGCAGGTGGCGTTTACGCTTGCCACCAGCATCCGTCGCAACTCCGCCTGCTGTTCCGCATCGAGGGACATGTAATTTTCGCCGCAGGATTCTTCAGAATAAACCATCGGACAGAACTGGTCGTAGAACCACTCGTTCCAAAGCAGGGTGGTGTCCGCGCCGTTTTCCGTCAGTTGACCAAGCCCCACGTCCTCCGCCCCCGCATAGACGCCGGGCCAGAACTGGCTTTCGCGGGCAAAGAGATTTTTCAGCAATCGGGCAGGGACGGCGGCGCTTTCGGCAGAGGAAAGAATCAAATCGTCGAACTGGTTTTGCCATTCCACAACGGCAGGTCGCGCGGCTTCCAGCCCGCACTGGTTGACTCCCCCACCGGGCGCGAGTCCGCCATCAGTGCAGGAACTCGCATCCACCATGCCTTGTTGAATCAGATTGGCAGAAAGGTAGGTGTAGGGGATGTCGCTGCTGAGGTCTTCGCTTTGCTTGGGAGTGGAGAGCCAATCTGGCGTGCCGCCGACCGGGGGGAACACGCCCCATAAATCGGCGCAGACGGCGACGCTAGGCCCCCACCATTGAGAGGAGAGGACATCGGCATACCAGTAAAGCTGGTCGGGGTCGCCTTCATCCACCTTCCGCACCCGCACCTGGGCGCTGAAAATTTCACTGCTGTCGCCATAACTGGAGTAGGACCAGAACTGGACGGGGATGCCTTCCGCGCCCGTCTCGGCAATCTGGAATTTGCAAATATCGCCCGCGCAATCGAAGGGCTTTCCGTCGTATGTCCCTTCGATGCGGGTGATGGACTCATCCTGGAGCGGTTCATGTCCGCGGATGACCAGCACCGGCCTATCTTCGCAGACGTTGGTCGAGACGCTTGCCACCGGCTCACAGCCTTCGAGCGAAATCCACGCGCTGGCAGGTTCCAGGTCGAGGGGGACTTTTTTCTCCTCCAGGTAACTATCGGTCTGGAAAATATAGTAACCCGTACACTTCTTCTTATTCGTTGAAACGCAGGGGGCTTGCACAATCCACTTGTTGTAGATGTCTTTGCCGCAATCCCTGTAAACTTCCCCGGGGACCGGCACCCCTTCATGATCCACAATCAACGCGCAGACGGGTTTCTGGTATTTCCAGGTTGCCATCTGCCATTCATACGCCTGATACTCGACGGTGAGAACGGTGAACCTGTCGGGACCGGGCGGCGGGTTCGCACCGTAATCAGGCGTGGAATTAGAATCCGCAGGGGCGGGGGCGCCTTGGCGCATGAATGCCATTCCGTTGAAAGCGACGATGAGCGAGAGCAGTCCGAGTACCCAGTGGAGTCTCATCCGAGTCGAAAGTCCCAATTCATTATAACTGAACTTCCCAGCGCAATACCTTGCAGAATTTTAGCGGGTGTTGCGGCGGACTGCAAAATCTCCCGATTTTGCCCGAAAGTCAGGAGACTTTCGAATCCAAGCCTATGCAAGGGCGCGCTTATCTTTCATCTGTTGAATGACCTTGTCGCATAGTTCGATGGCGAGACCGAGATAGGTTCCGGGCGAGAGTGAGTTCAATTTCACTCTAGTCTGGTCGTCCACATCGAGATTTGACAGCCAGTTTTGGTAATCGGCTTGGGTGAGGATTCGTCCCCGCGTTTGGGATTTAAGCGTTTCGTAGGCGTCGCTGCGACCTGCCGCGCGGAGGATGGTCTGCGCGCCTTCGGAGACGACTTCCCAATGGGCGTTCAACTCGGCGCGGATTTTTTCTTCATTCGCGGTGATGCGTTTCATGCCGCGCATAAAACTTGTCCACGCCAGCAGGGTGTGACCGAGCGCCACGCCAAAGGTGCGGCGGACAGTGGAGTCGGACAGGTCGCGTTGCAGGCGCGAGACGCTCAACTTTTGGGCGTAGTGCGTGAAGAGGGCGTTGGCAATGCCGAGGTTGCCTTCGGCGTTTTCAAAGTCAATCGGGTTGACCTTTTGCGGCATAGTCGAAGAGCCGACTTCGCCTTCGACGACAGCCTGTTTGAGCAGGTCGTCGCTGATGTAGCGCCAGATGTCCTGTGCGAAGTCGATCAAAATGGAGTTGAGCATTCGCAGGGAGTCGAAGTAACGCAGCCAATTATCGTAGGGCAAAATTTGGGTGGTGACGAGGTTGGACTGCAAACCGTAGGCTTGGACAAAGTCCGCGCTGAAAGCCAGCCAGTCGATTTGCGGAAAGGCGGCTTGCAGGGCGTTGAAGTTGCCGACTGCGCCCGTCAACTTGGCTTCGAATTGATGGGTGGAAATTTCATCGCGTGATTTTTTCAGCCGCGAAAGATAGACGGCAAATTCCCTGCCGAGGGTGGTCGGGACGGCGGGTTGTCCGTGCGTGCGAGCCAGCATGGGCAGGGCGCGGTGTTTGCGGACAAAGTCCAAAACTTGAGCAAGCAAATCATCCAGCACGGGAAGCAGGACAACGTCACGCGAGTCGCGCAGGGACAAGGCTTGGGCAATGTTGTTCACGTCTTCGGATGTCAAGCCGAAGTGCAGCCACGGAAGCAGGTCGTTCAAGGATGTTGTCCCCAACCTCTCGCGCAGAAAATATTCGATGGCTTTCACGTCGTGACGGGTCTGCTTCTCGAAGGTGCGGACGGATTCCGCGTCGGCAAGGGTGAAATTCTTCCACAGGAATTCCAGCAATGCAGACTCGGATTCGCTCACGGGGCGGATCAAACCGATTTTGGAAAGACCAGCCAGCAGGTCGAGTTCCACACGAACTCGGTCGCGGAGATAGGCGAACTCGGAGAAGTAATCCCGCAGGGCGGAAGTCGAATCCGCATATCTGCCATCAAGGGGAGAAAGAAGCAAGAGGAGAGAATCCATTTACTTGCCCAGATAATTTGAAATGATCTTGTCGTAGTGCGCGGTGACCTGGAAGCCTTTGACCGCCAAATGTTTGCGCATGGCAAAAGATAATTTGTCGTGTTGAAGCGCTTCCAGCACGCCCGCGTAATCGGCAGGGTCACAGACAAGGGTGACGCGCTCATGATTCTTCGCCGCCGCGCGGATGAGGGTGACGCCGCCGATGTCGATGTTTTCGATGATCTCATCGTAGGTGACATCGGGCTTGGCAATCGTTTCCTCGAACGGGTAGAGGTTGACGGCGACCAGTTCGAGATAATCCCAGCCGAGGGCGAGCAGTTCGTTGCGGTCAGATTCGGTGGGACGGGCGAGCAATCCGCCATGAATGGCGGGGTGCAGGGTCTTGACGCGCCCGCCCAAAA
>CAILWD010000014.1 GCA_903837815.1 uncultured Chloroflexota bacterium
GAGCAGAATCCAGCCCACGCGAGTCTGCGCGAAACGTTCGCAAACCTCAAAAGCGGCGTGCAGGTTTTCCCGCTCCTGCAAGGTCATGAACTTTGCTTTTTCGTTGCCGCCCGCCTTGAAATTTTCGAATCGCAAATGACTCAACCGTTCGAGGTTGCTCATCGCAAACAGACGACTGCGGGCGTTGTCCGCCACATTCTTTGCACGGCAAACACACGACTCGATTTTGCCGAACTTCTCATGTTCGGGCGGAACGTCGTAGCGCACATAGCCCGCCCCGCCGCAATGCGGGCAGTTCGGGTCGCCGAGCGGCTTGATCACGCTACTATCCGAAGAATTCGCTGTCGGAGTATCGCTTTGCATCTTTGACAACGTCCGCGTTATCTTTTCTTTCATCTTTTCCTTTTTCCTTCCAGCGCGCCAAAATCGCTTCCACATATTTCCAATTGCGGATGTTGCGACTGACCGCGATCTCGAACGCTTCCTCGAACCACGCCGCTGGATAATTTTTCTCCGCCTCACGCAACATATCCGACAGTAAAGGCGTGAGCGCGCCGATATTTTCCTCGTACAACTTGAAGAGGTTCGACTTCCTCATCGGCGCAGATGAACCCATTGCGGATTCGCGCCATTGACCTTTGTCGAATGCTTCGGCGGATAAACGTCCACGCGGCGAGTTGAGGAAGTAGACCACGTCCGCTTCGCGCTCCCGCCTCAGCAGGATTCCGCGCTGGACGGCTTTTTCCAGCCCCAGCCGAATCTCCCCGTCATCTAACCCCAAAGCGGATGACTCGAAATCAGCCTCCCGCAACCCGCGAAAATGTCCCTCGATATGCTCGATCCGCCAGATGGCAAACAGAACCACCTTCAACTCCGCGAGGTCGCCCATCTCGTTCAAAAGATGAATCAACGAATCGGGAATTTGGGTGAATGTTTCAGAGGAGGTAAAGCCAGGGAAGTCGCTCATTACGCCAATTACCAATTACCAATCTCCAATTACCAATTACTGTAATTGGAGATTGGAGATTATCTATTCGTTCGGACGAAACACCTTCGTCGCCGCGTTCTCGAAGCGGGTCAACTCGCCACGGAAGATGAGGTCAATCTCGCCCACAGGACCGTTACGATGTTTCGCTACCAGAATCTTGGTCACGTTGCTCTTGTCGCCGTCCTTCTCATAATCGTCGGGGCGATAGATGAACATGACGATGTCTGTATCCTGTTCGAGACTCCCAGATTCTCTCAAATCCGATAGCATGGGCTTCTTGTCGGTGCGTTGTTCGACGGCGCGGCTCAACTGCGCCGCCGCCAGCACGGGGACGTTCAACTCACGCGCCAGCACTTTCAAACTGCGCGAGATGTGCGAGACTTCCTGCACGCGGTTGTCGTTGCGCGTGTCGCCGCCCATGAGTTGCAAATAGTCGAGGATGATCAGGTCGATGCCGAATTCCATGTGCAGGCGGCGGCATTTCGTCCGCAGTTGAAGCGGGGTCAGCGCGGGCGTGTCATCGAGATAGATGTGGGTGTCGGAAAAGACTTCGATGGCGTGGTTGAACAATTCCCAGTCGTTGCCTGCCAGTTTTCCCGAACGAAGGTTTTGAGACGAAATCCCCGTCTCTTGGGCAATCAAACGCTGAACCACCTGCTCGTTGGACATTTCCAGCGAAAAGATGGCGACATGCTTTTTGTGAATCAATCCCGCGTTGCGGGCAATCGAAAGCAGGAAACCCGTCTTACCCTGACCAGGGCGCCCCGCGATAATCAAAAAATCGGAGGGTTGCAAGCCGTTGAGCAATTTGTCGAGGTCGATGAAGCCCGTCGGCACGCCGTGAAAATCCTCGGGGCGTTTGGCGAGTTCGTCGATACGGTCGTAGTATTCCGAAAGCACCGCGCGGATGGGGCGAACCTCGTGCTTCGTGCGCCGCTCGCTGACGCCGAAAATCGTTTTCTCGGCTTCGCCCAGCACGTTGTCCACCGCGTCGCCTTTGTACGCCAGCGAAGCAATTTTGTTCGCGGCGGTAATCATCTTGCGGCGGATGGAGTGCGCCTCGACAATATGCCCGTAGGATTCCGCATTCAACGACGATGGGACTTGATTGATGAGCGAGGTCAAATACGCCGAGCCGCCGACCTCTGCCAGTTGGTTGACCTTCTCCAATTCTTCGGAGAGGGTCAGCAGGTCAACGGGGACGCGCTGTTCGTGCAGGCGGGTGAACGCCTCCCAAATCCACTGGTTGCGGTGGATGTAAAAATCCTCCGCCGCAAGAAATTGGGCGACGTCGTAATAGACTTCGGGGTTAATCAGCACCGCCCCGACAACTGCTTCTTCGGCTTCCCGACTGTGTGGCACGGTCAGGGTGGTTGCGCTGGGGGCGGCGGATTCCTCTTCGTAGGGGGGCTGTTCGGGGAATGAATCTGTCATTGAGTTCTGCTCTTACCGCGAAGGGCGCGAAGAGGCGAAACCTTTGCGTTCTTCGCCTCTTCGCGGTGAAAGTTTTTCACTTGTTTTCAGGCGGGCTTGTCGCTGTCGGGCTTGTCGATATCGAGTTTGTCGAAGAAGTCCTTGAAGACCGAAAGCCTGTCGCTGGCGTCATCCGAAAGCGCGGCGGGCGGTTCCACTTCGGTAGGCGGGACAGAATTGGCGGGCATATCCGCTTCGGGCGTCATGCCAGCCGCATCCATTACGTCCGCGTGGACGAGAATTGGCACGTGGGCGCGTACGGCAATTGCGATGGCATCCGATGGGCGCGAGTCGATGCGCACTTCACCCATCTCGGTTTCCGCCACGATGTTGCCATAGAAGATGTCCCCTTCCAGTTTGACGATTTCCACGCGGGTAATGCGGGCGTTGAACGCAGTAAAGATGTTTTTCAATAAATCGTGGGTCAGCGGGCGCGCAACTTCCACTTCCTGCAAAGCGATGGTGATGGCTTCGGCTTCGTAGGGACCGACCCAGATGGTGAGAAAGCGTTGGGCGTTGACCTGTTTGAGCACAAGGACTCGCTGCGGCGCCATCAAGTGAACGCGGATGCTGTCGATGACAACTTCAAGCATATTTAACATAATGAAACTCCGATAATTCTATTTTACCGCTGTTGGATGAATTATAAGTGAAAATCACGCGGTCAATGGTACTTTTCAATACGTAGATTGTGAGTGAGTGGAATTTTATACGGAGGACTTATAATTCCGTAAAAAACAAAGGCTTTTCCATGACCATTCTCGAAACCGAACGTTTGACCCTGCGCAAGATCACAGTGGACGATGCCGCGTTCATGCTTGACCTGCTGAGCCAGCCGTCCTTCATCCAATTCATCGGCGACCGCGGCGTGCGGACATTGGACGACGCACGGGAGATCATCGAAGAACGTTATCTCACCGCCTACGAACGGCTTGGCTTTGGTATTTACCTGACCCTGCTGCGGGATACATCCATCCCAATCGGCATCTGCGGGTTGGTCAAACGCAACGGTCTGGACGACGTGGACATCGGCTATGCCTTCCTGCCGCGATACTGGTCGAAGGGTTATGCCTCCGAAGCGGCTTTGGCGGTGCTGGCATACGCGAGAGGCACACTGGGGATGAAACGAATTTTGGGAATCACCACCCCGGACAACACAAGCTCGATCCGCGTACTGGAAAAGATCGGGTTAAAATTCGAGCGGATGATTCGCCTGCCCGGAGAAAATGCCGACCTCAATTTGTTTACCACTGAAGGCTGATGCCGGCTTCTTCGAAATTCGATTTGCCAGAATGAAGAAACGCGGTATAATACGGGTCGCTCAATTCGGGGCGTGGCGCAGCCCGGCTAGCGCGCTTGCATGGGGTGCAAGAGGTCGGAGGTTCAAATCCTCTCGCCCCGACAGAGTTAAATCGTCCTTGTGAAAGGGCGATTTTGTTTTAATTAGCCATCCACGGATTGCATAAAATCATTTTGGGGTGTTTAATTGATGAAAATCGTCCAGACCATTGCAAGGAGACAAAGATGAATATCGTTCATGTCCATGTGCGTGTCAAGCCGGAGTTTGTTGAGGCGTTCAAGCAGGCGACCATCGAAAACGCGTCCAACAGCGTGAAGGAGGCGGGAGTGGCGCGGTTCGATGTCATTCAGCAGGCGGATGACCCGACGCGGTTTATTTTGGTAGAGGTTTACAGGTCGGCGGAAGCGGTCGCTGCTCACAAAGAGACGGCGCATTATGCAAAGTGGCGCGACACGGTGACTGAGATGATGGCGGAGCCGAGACAAGGGATCAAGTTTGCAAATATCTTCCCTGAGGATGCGGGCTGGTAAAGTATGTCTTCTTTTGAATTTGCCACTGCGAACAAAATCATTTTCGGGGCGGGGAAGGTTAAGGGGTTGGCTGACCAACTGTCGGGTCGGGCGAAGCGTCTGCTGTTGGTGAGGGGAAGGTCGTCGCGTGCGATTCCGCAGGTGAGGGAGATTCTCTCCGGGCTGGGTATTTCCCACATCGAATTCGAAATCCACGGCGAGCCAACGGTGGATGTGGTGCGCGAGGGGACGAAACTTGCCGCAGGTTGTGACCTGGTCATCGGCTTGGGCGGTGGGAGCGCGTTGGATGTTGGCAAGGCCGTTTCGGCGCTGGCGACCAACCCCGGCGATGTGATGGATTATCTTGAAGTCATTGGCAGGGGGCAAACGCTCGCGGTCGAGCCACTGCCGTACATTGCCATCCCGACCACTGCGGGAACGGGGACGGAAGTGACGCGCAACTCGGTTATCGAGTCGCCGGAGCATGGGGTGAAGGTGAGCCTGCGAAGCCCAATGATGTTGCCGAGCGTTGCGCTGGTCGACCCTGAGTTGACCTATGATCTGCCGCCTGAAACGACCGCCGCTTCGGGTTTGGATGCGCTGACCCAACTCATCGAGCCGTTTGTTTCGATCAAGGCAAACCCCATGACCGATGCCATTTGCCGCGAAGGGATTTTGGTTGCGGCTGGGTCTTTGCGGCAGGTCTACGAAAACGGCGCAGACACTGCGGCGCGGGAGGGGATGTCGCTGGCGAGTTTGTTTGGCGGGCTGGCAATGGCGAATGCCGCGCTGGGAACTGTGCATGGATTCGCGGGTCCGTTGGGCGGGATGCTTCACGCGCCGCATGGCGCAATTTGTGCGCGGTTGCTGCCGCTGGTGATGGAGGCAAATCTCAAGGCGTTGAAGTCGCGCCAGGAGGGGCACCCTGCAATTTCAAAATATGACGAGATCGCGCAGATCGTGACCGGGAATCGAGACGCCGTCGCGCAGGACGGTTTGAATTGGGTGACCGAACTCGTCCGTGATTTGGAAATCTCCCCGCTTGCGGCGCATGGCATGACCGCGTTGCGAATCCCGGAGGCAGTGGAAAAAGCGATGAAGGCGAGCAGCGCCAGGGGGAATCCGATTGCGCTGAATGAGGCAGAGTTGACGGAGATTTTAGAAAGAGCGATGTAAGTTGTCAATGACTTGCGCCTTCACTGTGTCTATGCTAAAATCTGGCGCGGACGGACAACCCAATAGAGACGACATCAAAAAGTGGGTTTCCCCCACTTTTTTTGATTTCAACAATACAGTAACAGGAGCAAGACGGAGCAGGGAACATGGCTAAGAACGATTTTGCATTGGCTTTCAATGAAATGCTGGAAGAAAAACAACTCGCCAAAGACGTGGTGGTCTTCGCGATTGAATCTGCGATGGTATCCGCGTATCGGCGGGCTGTTGGCGCATCCACAGCTCAGCATGTGGAAGCCAAACTGAACCCTGACAACGGGAGCGTCTTCGTGTACGCCGAGAAGGAAGTGGTTGAAGACCAGGTGGTGGATGCCCGTACCGAAGTCCTTCTCGACGAAGCGCGCAAGGTAAACCCCGAAGCGCAGGTTGGCGACATGGTATTGGTGGAAAGCACCCCCGCCGACTTTGGACGCGTTGCCGCGCAGACCGCGCGTCAGGTGATTCAACAACGGATTCGCGAGGCAGAACGTTCGAATCAGATGCAGTACTTCGAGCGACAGGTCGGCGAGATCGTCTCTGGCATTGTGCAGGCGGCCAACGCCCAAAGCACCACCATCGGGCTGGATATGAAAGCCGAAGGCGTGATGCCAAACAACCAGAAGATTCCCGGCGAGAGGCTCAAGGTTCACGACCGGATCCGCGCCGTGGTGATGGAAGTCAAGGACGGTACGCGCGGACCGCAAATCATCCTCTCCCGCGCCCACCGCAATTTCCTGCGCCGCCTGCTCGAAAACGAAGTCCCCGAAATCTATCACGGCATTGTCGAAATCCGCGCCATTTCACGCGAGCCTGGCGCCCGCGCCAAAGTTGCCGTTTCTGCAACCCAGACGGGAATCGACCCGGTGGGCGCGTGCGTGGGCATCAAAGGCGTGCGCATCCAGGCAATCGTCAAGGAATTGCACGACGAGAAAATCGACATCATCCAATGGGATCCCGATCCCATTGTTTATATTTCCAAAGCCATCAGCCCGGCGCGTGTCAACGGAGTTTATCTTGTGGATAACGAGAACGCGCGCACCGCGACGGTTGTGGTAGGCGAAGACCAGTTGAGTCTTGCCATCGGCCGCGATGGTCAGAATGCGCGCCTTGCCGCCAAATTGACCGGCTGGCGCATCGACATCAAATCGCTGAGCGAAGCCGCTGGCGACGCCCTCAAGAAATTGCAAAGCGACCCCGAACTTGCGTCGATGCTCCCTGCGGCGGTTGAATCAATTCCGCAGATCGAAGAAATCATGGCGCGGAAAGCCGAAAACCGCCCCGTTACCCCCGAAGAATATACCGTCCTCGGTCAATTTGTCGACCGCGTCGAGCGACGCACGATCCAGATCAAAGAGGAAGCCATCCGCGTGGAAGAGGAACGCATCACTGCCGCGCGCGCCGATGTGCCGGTGGCCGCCTTGACCATGCCGCTTGAACAGGCAAACATCAAGGAACACATCTTCAACATCCTCATCGAGGCTGGTTACGAAACCATCGGCAGTTTGATGTTCGTTCTCAAGACCGACCCCAATCGCGTGCTTGGATTGCCCGGCATCGGCTCGAAAGCCATGCAGAATATCGAAGAGACCCTTGCCGCGTTGACCTTCCCCGAGCCTGAACCCGCTCCCCAACCCGAGCCTGAACCCGAACCCGCGCCCGAACCTGCGAAGGTCGAGGAACCTGTGGCTGTCGCTCTCGTCGTTGAATCTGCTGAAAAGGTGGAGGATGCTCCCGGGTCGAAGAAACAGGCTGACGCGAAGAAGAAGGAAAAGCCCGCCGAACCGGTGGAAGACGACGAACACGCCAAGGATGGCGTCGCCCTCGATGAATTGTTCAAAATGAAGCCTGAGATTTTCCAGAGTGCCGAAGGCAGCGAAGAAGAATCTGCCGGCGACAAGAAAAAAGGCAAAAAAGGCAAGAAGAAAGCCGTTACACTCCAGTTCGATGAAGACCTGGGCGAAGTTGTCGGGCGCAAGATTCACAAGCGCGGCGATGAAGCCGGAACTGACTGGGAGTAGACCCGTAGTGGAAGGAACATTCGGGTAATTTGAAGGTGACGAAGAAACCTGTCCAACGCGCGAAGCATGTGCCCCAGCGAACTTGCGTGGGATGCCGCGAAATCCTGTCCAAGCGACAGATGGTACGGATTGTCCGTACGGCTGACGGGGTGCGGGTGGACCCGATCGGCAAACTGGCAGGCAGGGGCGCCTACCTGCACGACAAACGTGAATGCTGGATGCGCGGCATGAAAGGCGCCCTGGCTCATGCATTGAAAACGGAATTCACTGCGGAAGACCGCGCCGTCCTGGAGGAGTTCATGAATGCCCTCCCGGCAGAATCCAACGGATCAAGCCATGTGAACGGCTAGCCACTCGCTTACAGGCATCTCGTTGTGGAATGGAAGTAAAGCGCAACTCTTAGTTTTGAGATTCGCAAACCAGAAGGAGGTGGCTTATGAGCAACAACGGAAATAAAATCGAACTCCCCGCCAATATCGTCATTCGCGATCTGGCGTCCAAGATCGGGAAAAGCCCGATCGATTTGATCAAAAAATTGATGTCGAACGGCGTCATGGCAACCATCAACCAGACCGTCGATTTCGATACAGCCGCGATTGTGGTTGGAGAGTATGGGCTCGAGGCGGTTCTCGAAACCGTCGAAGAGGAAACAAAAGAGGAGACGGGGGAAGTGCCGCACTGGCGTCAGATGATTGCCGGTGAGAACAGCGCATTTTTGAAACCGCGTCCGCCGGTGGTGACTATCCTTGGACATGTCGACCACGGCAAAACCAGCCTTTTGGATGCCATTCGCCAGACCGAAGTTGCCGCAGGCGAAGCCGGCGGAATCACCCAGCACATCGGCGCGTACCAGGTTGAAAAGAAGGGACGCTTGATCACCTTCCTCGACACGCCCGGTCATGCCGCGTTTACCCAAATGCGCGCGCGAGGCGCACAGGGCGCAGATATTGTGGTTCTGGTGGTCGCCGCTGACGATGGCGTAATGCCGCAGACACGCGAAGCCATTGCGCACGCCAAGGCTGCCCGCGTGCCGATGATGGTGGCTTTGAACAAGGTGGATAAGGCCAACGCCAACCCCGACCGTGTCAAACAACAACTGGCCGAACTCGAACTCGTCCCCGACGACTGGGGCGGCACGACGATGGTTGTGCCTGTTTCTGCCAAACAAAAACAAGGTATCGAGGATTTGCTCGAAGGCATTCTGCTCGTCGCTGACAGCAGCGAAATCAAAGCCAACCCCAACGGAAAAGTCATCGGGACTGTGATTGAAGCCGAACTGGATAAATCCAAGGGCGTGATGGCAACCCTGCTCGTTCAAAACGGAACACTTAACGCCGGCGACATTGTTGTGGCAGGAACCGCCTACGGCAAACTGCGCGCCATTACCGATTACAAAGGCAAACCGCTCAAGAAAGCAGGCCCATCCACGCCTGTGGCGGTGATGGGGTTGAGCGGTATGCCCTCGGCTGGTGATTTGTTCCAGGTGGTTGTCTCGGAAAAAGAGGCGCGCGCCATTGTCGGTGAACGCGCGGAAGCCGCCAAGACTCTCTCGCAGACGAAGAAGAAGGTTTCGCTCGAAGACTTGTTCGCCAATGTCCAATCGGGCGAGGCGAAGGAACTCAACCTGATCGTCAAAGCCGATGTGCAGGGATCGCTCGACCCAATCGTCAGCGAGTTGAACAAATTGGGCGGCGGCGAAATTGGTCTTCACATCCTTCATGCAGAAACAGGCAACATCGGCAATAACGATGTGATGCTTGCCGCCGCCTCGAAAGCCATCATTGTTGGCTTCAACGTTCAGGCAGATGTAGACGGGCGCCGTCTTGCAGAAAAAGAAGGCGTAGACATCCGCCTCTACGAGATCATCTACCGCATGACCGAAGACATCGAAAAGGCGCTCAAAGGGATGCTCGAACCCAAACTGGTGGAAAGAATTCTTGGACGCGCCCAGGTGTTGGATGTGTTCACCGCTTCGAAATTCGGGCGGGTGGCTGGCTGCAAAGTCACCGATGGCGAACTCAAGCGCGGCGCGCGCGTGCGCCTGTACCGCGGCCCAGACATGGTCTACGAAGGCGACCTTTCCTCGCTCCGCCATGAAAAAGAGGACGTGAAGGAAATCCGCCAGGGCTACGAATGCGGAGTCGGCTTCAAAAGCTTCAATGACATTCAAATCGGCGACCAGTTGGTTTGTTATGTGGTCGAATAGCGCAATCGTTTCGAACGCCTCAATCGTAAATCGTAAATCGTAAATCATCATGCCATCAGGAATTCGCTTACAACGTATTGCAGACCGCGTCCGCCAGGAACTTTCGGAGTTATTGATCCGCGAAGTCAATGACCCGCGCCTGCAACATATTTTCATCACCGACGTAAAGATAGACAGGGAATTGGCGTATGCCGATATTTACGTCTCCGCCATCGAAGGCGCTGAACGTTCCGCTGAAATTTTGGCGGGGATGGAATCGGCTTCGGGATTTTTCCGCCGCGTTCTAGCCGCAAAAGTGGAACTGCGCGCCTTTCCAAAGTTGCGCTTTCATTGGGACCCCACGCCGGAGAACGCCGACCATATCGAAAAGGTGCTGGCAGGGTTAAGAGATAAGAAATAAAATGGGGGGCACAGGCCCCCTGTTTTTATTAAACAATATGGAGGATCTATATCAGTGAATAGTCAAATCTCAGGGGAGATAAAGCAAAGGTTGGGTGAGGCGAAGAAGGTTGTCATTGCTTCACATGTTCGACCAGATGGGGATGCCATTGGTTCGTTGCTCGGGCTCGGTCTCGCGTTGCGCGACGCCGGGAAATCGGTTCAAATGATTCTGGCAGACGGGTTGCCATCCTCCTTCAAATACCTCGAAGGCGGCAAACTCATCGAAAAAGAACCGAAGGGAGGGCACGATACTTTCATCACGGTGGACTGCGCTGATTTCAAACGCACGGGGAGCGTCTTCGAAAACTTCGGGCAGCCCGACATCAACATCGACCACCACAAGACAAACGAAAGATTTGGAAAACTGAACCTGATTGAAGCGGAGGAGGTGGCAACGTCTGCGATTCTCACCAATCACCTCCCCGAATGGGGATTCGCCATCACACAGCCGATTGCCGCCGCATTGTTGACCGGCATCATCACCGACACCCTCGGTTTCCGCACCTCGAACACCACGCCTGAGTCTTTGCGCCAGGTTGCCTCACTGATGGAAACCGGCGTGGATATGACCGAGATTTACATGCACTCACTGGTACGAAAATCCTTCCCTGCCGCAAAATACTGGGGCGCGGGACTCTCCAGCCTTGAAAGCAAAAACGGGATTGTTTGGGGCACGCTCACACTTCCAGACCGCAAAGCAGCAGGGTACGGCGGCAATGATGACGCCGACCTGATCAACATGATCTCCGCCATCGACGGTCATAAAGTTGGCATGGTCTTTGTGGAACAAAGCAACAACCACGTCAAGATTTCGTGGCGCGCCCTTGTGCCAGGCGTGGATGTCTCGCAGGTTGCCAAGCATTTCAAGGGCGGCGGCCATGCCGCTGCTGCGGGCGCAGATATTCCGGGTGAGTTGGATGCAATCCAAAAAGAAGTCCTCAAGACCACGCGTGAGATGTTAAACCTGTAAGGGCAGTACCTACAGGTGATATGTTAAAACTATTGTAAAATTGGACGTTTTTTGTCATAATAAAACAAATGGATAAACCCAGGAGGAATATACTATGAACAGTCAAGATGTGAAGAACGCCATCTCCGGCGCTCTCGTTGTGGATAAGCCCGTCGGTATGACGTCACATGACGTGGTGCAGGCGATTCGAAACGGAACCGGTCTGCGCCGCGCCGGTCACACCGGCACCCTTGACCCCCGCGCTTCGGGCGTGCTGGTCATCCTTGTCGGTCCTGCAGTGCGTTTGAGCGAATACGTGTCAGCGTCAGACAAGCGCTATCAGGCAATCATCCGCCTCGGCGGTTCGACCGACACCTTCGATGCCGAAGGCAAGGTCACGCTGACCAAAGACCCGCTCAACATCACCGAGGAACAATTCAACACCGCGCTCCAAACCTTCGTGGGCGAAATCGAACAGACCCCCCCGCCTTATTCAGCCGTCAAGGTGCAGGGACGTAAAGCCTACGAAATGGCGCGCCAGGGCGAAGAGGTAGACCTTGCCCCGCGCAAGATTACCGTTCACCACCTCGAAATTTTGGAATGGGCGCCGCCCGAAGTGGTCATCGATGTGCATTGTTCTTCGGGAACCTATGTCCGCTCGCTGGCGAATGACCTCGGCGTAATGCTGGGCTGCGGAGCCTACCTTGTGGGATTGCGCCGCACCAAGAGCGGAAGATTCTCTCTGCGCGATTCTGTGCCGCTGCGGAAATTGCAGGAAGCCTTCACCGCTGGAAACTGGTACCAGTACCTGATCCCTGCCGCTGAAGCCCTTGGCGACTGGCCCGCCATCGAACTCAACCCCGATGAGGTGGAAGGCGTCCGCCACGGACATCGCGTGAAGGTTGCCGGCGAACCCGCCGAGACCAAAGTGCGCGGCGTCAGCACGCAGGGCGAACTGGTGGCGTTGATGGAAATCGTCGTCAACGAAGACGGCTCGCGCGAGTGGCAGCCCAAGAAGGTTTTCTTCACTTCAGACTAACTGAATCCGCCCCGGCGGGAACGCCGGGGCGGCTCGTACGAAGCCTGCATTGCAGGCTTCGTAACTGAGCGCGGGGGGTTTTACCCCTGCGCATTTCCCCATGAAACATTACCATTCCCTCGAAGAAGTTTCCATCCAAAATGCGTGGCTGACCATCGGAGTTTTCGACGGCGTCCATCGCGGGCACCGCGAAATCATCCACAGGCTCGCCAGCGGCGCACATGCCGGCGGTTCGCCTGCCGTCTTGCTGACCTTTGACCCGCACCCCGCCAGCGTCCTTTCCGGGCAGGAAATCAAATGTGTGACCACACCCGAAGAAAGGGCGGAGTTGATGGGGAATCTCGGCGTGGATATCGTCATCACCCAGCCCTTCACCCGCGAACTCGCATCCTCCACCGCAATGGAATACATGACCCGCATCAAACGGTCGCTTGGCTTGAAGCGTCTGCTCGTCGGATATGACTTTGCCCTCGGCAGGGGACGCGAAGGCAATCCCAACCGTCTCGCGGAGATTGGCGGGGAATTGGGCTACGAGGTCGAAGTTGCCCAGGCGGTCAGCGACGAAAGCGGCGTGATCTCTTCAACCGAGATACGCAAATTGATTTCCACGGGAAACGTCGAAGAGGCGGGCAGACTGCTTGGCTACGGTTATCGTCTGGGAGGCGAAGTCATCCACGGCGTCGGGCGCGGGCGGACCATCAACTTCCCCACGGCAAACGTGGATTATCCCAGCCGCAAGGCCATCCCATCCAACGGCATCTACGCCTGCTGGGCGCATCTTGGAAGCGAAAGGTTTATGGCCGCCACCAACATCGGCTTTAATCCCACTTTCACCCCAGACCGTCAGATTCCCAGTCTCGAAGCCTACCTGCTGGATTTCGACCGTGATATTTACGGGCAAAACTTGAAACTCGAATTTGTATCCCGCATCCGCAACGAATTGAAATTCAGTTCAGTGCAGGCGTTGATCTGGAAAATCCAGGAAGATGTGGACAAAACCCGCGAGTTGCTGACAAAATCGATGATGGACGGCGGACGATAGACCGTATGCACGTCCTCATCATTCACCAGGCATTCGCGTCCCTCGACGAACCGGGCGGCACGCGTCATCATGAGTTTGCGCGCCTGCTTGTTTCGCGCGGGCATAAAGTGACGGTGATCGCTTCGCCGGTAAGTTACATCACAGGTTCCACCGTTCAGCGCTCTCCGTCAATGGGAGAATTGGAGGGCGTGATCATTTTACGGGCGGCGGTTTATAAAACACATCACCTTTCATTCTTTCATCGCATCCTTGCCTTCTTTTCTTTTATGCTTTCCTCTTTTTGGATTGGGTTGGGCGTCAAAAATGTAGACCTTGTCTGGGGAACCTCGCCGCCCATCTTTCAGGGCGTGACCGCCTGGGCGCTGGCGCGAATCAAAGGCGCGAAGTTTCTCTTCGAAGTGCGCGACTTGTGGCCTCGTTTTGCGATTGCAGTCGGTGTGTTGACCAACCCCATTCTGATTGCCCTCTCCGAATGGCTGGAACGCTTCCTCTACCGTCATGCGGACCGGGTGGTGGTCAACAGCCCGGGTTTTTTGAATCATGTTTCGGCGCGGGGCGCGAAGCGCGTGGAGTTGATCCCCAACGGCGCCGACCCGTCGATGTTCGATCCAGATGCGGGCGGGGACTCCTTCCGCAAAGCCAATCAACTCGAAGGTAAATTTGTCGCCTTGTATGCGGGCGCGCATGGCATGTCCAATGATTTGGCCGTCCTTTTGGAGGCTGCCCGTCAGCTATCGGAAGATGCAAATATCCATATCGTATTTCTCGGCGACGGGAAGGATAAGCCGGCATTGACCGCCCAGGCTAAGGAAATGAACCTGTCGAATGTGACCTTTTTGCCGTCTGTGCCGAAGACGGAAATGGCTTCCGCGCTTGCGGGGTCGGATGTGTGTATCGCCATTCTCAAGCCGCTGGAAGAGTACAAAACGACCTACCCAAACAAGGTCTTCGATTACATGGCGGCGGGCAGGCCTGTGGTGCTGGCAATTGACGGTGTGATTCGTGAAGTAGTCGAAACCGCCGATTGTGGAATTTTCGCCGCGCCCGGCGACCCCTTTCGATTGGCAACCGTCATCCACAAGTTGGCGGAGTTTCCCGAAGAAAGCCGTCGCATGGGGCTGCGTGGACGCAAATATTTGGAGGAGAATTTCAGCCGCAAGGTGATTGGGGAGAACTTGATCGGTTTGTTGGAGGGGATGGTTTCAAAAAAGTGATTTTGTAAGGGAGGGTAAATATGTCTGCACAACTTGTAATTTATTCCATTTTGTGCTATTACAGTAAAATACTTTAAAAAATCGGTTGCAAACTACCTCCTAATTCAAAGGGATAATTTGCGGTCGTGACGGGTATAAATCCACAATCAAGGCGGATGTGTATATGCATCGAGAACGAGTATCTGAAAATGTTTTTTGGTTTCAAAGCGAAGTTTACGCGCAGGTGACGGCTGGAGTTGTTGTGGGGCCGCAGTGGGCGGTGGTGATCGACACGCTGGCGCTCCCCGAAGAGACTCTGGGAATGCGTGAGTTTGTCGAACATGAATTGGGCGTGCAGGTGCGGTATGTGGTCAACACCCATTACCATGCCGACCACACCTGGGGCAATTGCTTTTTCCCGGGCGCGACCATTGTTTCACACGCCCGGTGTCGAGAATATCTGACCGAGTA
>CAILWD010000015.1 GCA_903837815.1 uncultured Chloroflexota bacterium
CAAAAAAGTGCGATCCATGTACGATGAAATACTGGCCCGCCGTTCGCGGAACAAAAAATAAGAAAAAGAATCCTTCAAAAAGGAAATGCTCGACGAATATCCGTACCAAATTCACGACCTGTCCGACATTCCACTGGGGATGAGCGTGGCCAGCAAACATCCCTACGATCCAATCGACCATCTCCTGGAATTACGTTTCGCCTCGCCGCAGTGAGAGGTGTTGTCCGCGCACATCGCGAGAACGGATGGCTGCCCGGATCTCCGCAGCCTTATGGCGTATTTGCGATTAAAATAAGGAGAAAATCTGCCAATAAAGGACCCTGCCATGACAGCCTCAGAAATCGTAAAGGAAAAACCAACCCCCCTGCGTTCGCTTGCCGCGTATGGGGTGCATATGTTTACCGCGACCGGCGCGGTGTGGGGATTGCTCAGCATTCTTGCCATCCTGGACGGCAACTACAAACTGCTGTTCGTGTGGATCATCCTCTCCATGCTGGTGGACGGCTTCGATGGGATGCTTGCCCGCTGGGTCGATGTGAAGAAATATGCCGCCAATGTCGATGGCGCATTGATGGATAACATCCTCGACTATATCAATTATGTGCTGGTGGCAGCCTTCCTTCTTCTCAAAGCCGACCTTTTGCCTGAGCCGGTCAGGCTGATTGGCGCCTGCTCCATCCTGCTAACTTCTGCCTACCAGTTCTCGCAAACCGACGCCAAGACCGACGACCATCACTTCAAGGGTTTTCCGTCCTATTGGAATTTTGTTGCAGTTTACATGCTGTTATTTAGATTGCCGCCCTGGCTGAATTTTGCTGTCCTGATGTTCCTCAATATCATGATCTTTGTCCCCATCAAGTATATTTATCCCAGCCGCAACAGTTACCTGCCCCGACTAACCCTCGGGCTGACCCTTCTTTACGGAGTGATCGGCATTTGGGCCTTGTTGATGTATCCCAATACCCCAATGTGGATGTTGTGGGCCTCGCTGCTTTACGTGGCATATTATGTTGTGCTGAGCCTGATCCCCAAGAATAAACCTCATGCAAATTGACATCGTAACCCAGGCAGATGCGGAACTCTACGAAGCCTTCCAGCGACTCATTCCGCAACTGACTCAAAACAACCCGCCGCCTTCACCCGACAATTTGGCTGACCTTGTCCGAAATGTCTCATCCACGCTGATGATTGCCCGCGATGCCTCAGGCAAAATTGTCGGCGCGTTGACTCTCTCCGTCTATCGCGTCCCGACAGGAGTCCGCTCGATCATCGAAGATGTCATCGTCGATAACGCCGCCCGCGGACAGGGAATCGGCGAAGCCCTGATGAATCGCGCCATCGAACTTGCGAGGGAAAAGGGGGCGCAGAATATTTCGCTCACCTCCAACCCCATGCGCGAGGCGGCCAACAGGCTGTATCTGCGGGTGGGATTCAAGAAGCGGGAAACCAACGCTTATCAAATCAAACTGTGAAATAAAAAAATCGGTGGAAACTCCCACCGACAATGGGATTCTCTTTATGCAAGGTTGCCAGTTCCAGAGTTCATTTGGATGAGCGGGCGCAGCGAAATCCGTAGCTTCTGAAGCTAAAGAGCGGGTTACTGTGACTTCGGTCTGCGGCGCGGACAACGTCGTAGTAATTCAACCACGACCCGCCGCGCAGTACTCTACCGTTGCCGGAAGCGGGGCCGGGTGGGTTGAAGGTATCGTCTCCAAGTGAGCCATAATAATCATATCGATACCAATCGTTCACCCATTCCCACACATTCCCCGA
>CAILWD010000016.1 GCA_903837815.1 uncultured Chloroflexota bacterium
ACTCCGTTCTTCCAGAAGACCTTCCCAAAAACTGTCCCGTAGGCGCCCCATTCGGTCAATGCTTCGGTCAGACGGGCCTGTATCTGCCCGCGATCCATGAGCCCCATCAGGAGTTTTCCAATTTTGTTGCCCTGGTTTACTGCGACGAACGGGCTTGACCCGCCTGCCACTTCTACGGTGAGATAATCGCTGCCAGAAAAAATGAGGGGATAGATGCGCTCAACAAAAGCGTCTACCAGGTATCCCGGTGAATGCAGATAATCAGATTCCCAATCGGCTTCGTCGGTTGTGTGCCCATACCAGTTGCTCCATTCCCGTAAACCGATCCGGTTGAAATAAAGAGCCTCCAGTAATTCCCAGTGACGCTTGCGCTGGTTGACGAGTTCCAGCCCTTTCCGGCAGAAACTCTCCACAGACTCCTTTGCGGCTTCCAGGAATGGCACGATAAACCTCCATAAATAGTGCCTTCTCGAAACCGAGCGTCAATGTCAAGCCCGAAATTCTGGTACCAGTTCTGGTATCAGTTTTGATTTACCAGATTTACTATATTGAGGTTAACTTATTGAAAATATTGCGCTGCGGCGTATGACCGCGTACAGGCCCAAACCCTCTAAAACGAATAAAGCCACCCGGTTAGGTGGCTATTTTTGTTATATTTTGTGGCGCGCCCGATAGGATTTGAACCTACGACCTCAACATCCGGAGTGGTATTGTCATTTTTTTTCTTATCTCATTTCGGTAGGTTGGGGCGGCTTTTCTTGATTGGTACACTTTTGGTACCAGTTGAGTCGCCGGCGCCTTACTATCCCGTTTCCTGGTTGGAAATTATATCACCGTTGTCGAGGCTTTCAACGGCATTTCTCTTTGCGCCGTCTACCACATGCAGATATTTTCCCGAAATGCTCAAATCGCTATGTCCCATCAGATCTCTCACCACGCCCAGCGATCCCGCCACGGTAGCAATCTTTGTGGCAAAATGATGCCGCAGATCATGAAACCTGAACGGCCGGTCAATCCCCGCTTCCTTCTTGGCCCTGGTCCATACCTTCTGCGGTATACCCCAATAAGGCGCCATCGTTTCCGGATTCCTGAAAACATACTCACAGTCCCTCGGCCTGGCGGTCAGCACGCTTCTGCATGCTCCGTTCAGAGGCACCGTGAGACGACGCGACCCTTTTTGCCTTACGGTAACGACCGCGCGTTCGAAGTCCACCTGGTCCCATCGCAGCTCGGTGATGTTTCGGGCCCTCAGTCCGGTATGCATCGCCATTACCACAATGCCGTAAAGCTCCGCGTTGACGCTTTGCCGACATGCCTTGAGCAAAGCTCTTTCTTCAGCCGGAGTGAGCCACCGCACCAACGTATTGTCCGGTCGAAAAAGCTTCACCTGTTTAAATGGCCCGTGTTCGCCGAAACGATACCTCCATGCCGCCTTATACATCGCGTAATGTCTGTCTACTGTGCTTTTGGCCAGTCCGAAACCCATAAGTTCACGCTGAAACCTCCTCAGCGAAAGCGCGTCGATCTGATCCGCGAAAACATCCCCGAAATGTTCTACAAACCTACGATAAGCCAGAACAGCGCTTTTCGTGATCTTTCTGCCGGCTGCCGCCAACTGTTTGGCGTATTCGTCGAATATCGCGCTGACCCGGACGCGCCCTTCAACCGTGTCCAGCGTTTCGAGCCACAGACCGTATTCCTCCTGCGCCTGTCGCATACTCGTGCCGGTAAACCGTTTCATCGCTCGCTGCCCATTAATATCGCGGCGGAAGTATATCTCCCTTTCTTTCAGCGTAACGGCGGACCCACAACTCGGACATCGATCCTTTTTATGCGCGAAAAAGCGCCTGCAACTATGACACCTTAA
>CAILWD010000017.1 GCA_903837815.1 uncultured Chloroflexota bacterium
AGACGTAGGTAAAAATCGAGAACAGGACGGATTGCACACCGATGATGGCAAGCAGGGAGGCATACATCAACGTGTTGATGTCGAGCCTGACCCCGCCAATGTGAACGGGAGAAAAAATCAGCGGAATGGAAACCAGCAAACCCAAGAGGGTCATGAAGATACCGGGGTAGAAGAAAAGCCATTTGGGGCTGTAGAGCAATAAAAATTTGAGGTGCCGCCAGCCGTCAGACCATGTCCGCAGGTGGGGCGGGCGGGTGCGTCCATCGGGATGCAAAACGGTGGGGACTTCCATCACGCTCAGCCCGCGCATCGCGGCTTTGACCACCATCTCGCTGGCGAATTCCATGCCGGTGGTTTGCAGGTCGAGGTCGAGGATGGATTGTTTGCGGAAGCCGCGCAGTCCGCAGTGAAAGTCGCCGACTTTGCTTTTGAAGAAGACTCGGGCGAGTCCGCTCAAAACAGGGTTGCCCAGATAGCGGTGGAGGAAGGGCATGGCGCCCGGCATGATTCCGCCCTTGAAGCGGTTGCCCATCACCAAATCTGCGCCGTCGTCCAAAGCGGAGACAAAAGGCTGGAGGTTGGTAAAATCATAACTATCATCGGCGTCGCCCATGATGATGTATTCGCCCCGCGCCGCTGCAATGCCGCCCATCAACGCGCTGCCGTAACCTTTTTGCGGAACATTCACCAGCCTTGCGCCGCAGTGATTTGCAATTTCCTGCGACCCGTCTGTGCTGCCGTTGTCGGCGATTAAAACTTCCCCTTCGATTTGACTCTGCTCCAAAAACCGCTGCGCCTTGCGGATGCAGGTTTCGAGAGTCTCGGCTTCGTTCAGGCAGGGCATGACAATCGAAAGGCGAAGGGACGAATCCATGAAGCGATTTTAACAGAAAACACCGGCGAAAACCCTTTAATCCCAGGCGTAGGAGTTTCGCCCAAGTGAATTTTTCGATTTTGTGTTAGATTTATGGCGGAGATTCAAATGAAAAAGCATCAAACCACAATCCTCGTCCTCCTGCTTTTGGCGCTTTTATTGACCGCCTGTGAAGGTGAAGAAGGCGCCACACAAGACCCCGAAACCATCATGACCGCAGCCGTCGGTACGATGGTCGCCTCATTCTTCGAAACCCAGACGGCGGTATACTCGCCGCCCGCGCCTACAAACACTCCCCCTCCAACACTGGCACAACTTTCCAGCCCCACTCCCATCCTGTCCACCATGACATTGGGGCCGACGTTCACCCCCACGCCCTATTTTACGCCCACGCCCGGCACCGTCACCCCGACGGGGACGTTTGCCACTGTCACCGTCGACCCCTCCTCGCTTGCCTTTGGCTGCAACAACCTTGCCTTCGTGCGCGATGTGAGCATCCCTTCCGGCACGGTTATGGAACCAGGGAAATTTTTCACCAAGACCTGGAAGGTCGAGAACACCGGCTCCTGTGCCTGGGAATACAACTATATCCTCATCTTTACCAGCGGCAACAGCCTCGATGGCGAAACGAGCCGCATCCAAAAAAAGGTCGCCTCCGGAGGTTGGATGGAAGTCTCCGTTGCAATGGCTGCGCCCGAAGAACCCGGCACATACACCAGTTCCTGGCGTTTTTCAGACGGGAAGAATCTGTTCGGCTCGACCCTGTCTGTCAACATCGTCGTTCAAAGCCCGACCGCCACGCCCGTACCGGCGACAGCAACCGCAACCTTCACGCCCGCGCCGACTTCGACACCGACGCCCACTCCAACCACGGCCGCGCCAACCGACACGCCGACTCCCACGCCCACTCCGACTCCTCCCTAGAAATACGGGCATGAGAAAAGGCAAAAGTCTCATCTGGCTTGCGTTGATTCCCGCCCTGCTTTTGGGAGGACTGATCCACCCGTCAAGCAGCGCCGCAGCCCCGTTACAACAGACCACCATCACTTCGCCCTCGCAGTTGATCGACGTCGTCAACAACCTGCGCGCCGCCAACGGCTTGACAACACTCGCTGTCCACAACGCGTTGATGCAGTCTGCCCAAACCCAGGCGGACTACATGGCTTCGACGGGACAGATCACGCATTCGCGTCCCGGCGGAGTCACGTTCACCCAGCAGTTGCTCGACTTCGGCTTTCCGCTTGCGGGCGAAATCCGTTCGGAAAACATTTTGAGCAGCGGAAGTCCGCTGGTTTGGAACGGCGTCCCAGCCGCCTGGCAAGATGCCCAACACATGAACACCATGCTCTCGCCGAGTTACACCCACATCGGCGCGGGCGTTTCGCAGGGATCGGGCGGATATTATTACGCCCTCGATTGCGCCGCTGCAAGCGGTTCGAGTTCCACCACCACGACCACCTCAGGCACGCCGGGCGCGACCAGCGTCTCCGCCGTCAGCCAGTACATCGTGCCGATTATCGTCAGCACTGCCCAGCCCGACGGGAATGTGTATCACACCCTGCAAAACGGGCAGACACTTTGGAGCGTCGCCATCGAGTACGGGACAACCATCAAACAAATCCAGAATTTGAACGGGTTGGGCGATGACCTCCTCGTCTGGCAGGGACAAAAACTGCTGATCAAACAGGGAGCCACCCAGCCCCCGCCTCCAACTGCGACAGTCACCGAGCCTGCCACCGCCACCCCAATCCCATCCACGCCGACAGCGCTCCCGACCGCTCCCCCCACCCTAATTTCTGCGACACCAAGCCCCACTCCGTCGCAAAGTTCCGCCGCCCCAATCTCCAGCCTGCTGGTTGGGATTCTGATCATCGCCGCCCTCATCGGCGGAGGCGTGGCGGTCTGGCTCATCCGCGATCCAAAATAAAAAAATCCTACAAGGTATAATTCGCCTTACCAATCATCAATTACCAACCACTCATCAACCATGAACATCACACTTGCATTAGGCGGCGGCGGAGCAAAAGGCAATGCCCACCTCGGAGTCATCCGCCGTCTCGAAAAAGAAGGATACAAAATCCACTCGGTGGCAGGCACCAGCTTCGGGGGCATCGTTGCCATCCTGTATGCCGCGGGATATGACGTTGACCAAATCGAGGAAATCTTCACCTCCACCGATCAGGGCAATTTGTACGCCCGCGACTCGCATGACGGGCCATCCCTGCTGGGGCTGGCGGGAGTCCGCAAGATGCTCGATTCTGTGTTGGGCGAGAAAACCTTTCACGACCTCAAAATCCCCTGCGCCGTAACGGCAGTGGACGTGAAATGTGCCACTGAAGTCGTCATCTCCAAAGGACTGCTGCGCGAAGCCGTGCTTGCCACCATTGCCCTGCCGGGCATCTTCTCCCCCATGTGGATGAATAACTGGGAACTGGTGGATGGAGGCGTCCTCAACCCCGTGCCGGTCTCTGTTGCGCGAATGCTCTCGCCCGACCTGCCCATCGTCGCCGTCAGCCTGAATGACCCGCTCGACACGCCGCTCCGCACCTACGCCATCCCCGTCCCCTCGATTTTTCCCAAACCCATCGCCGACCGCATCCACAGCCTGCACTACGCCCAGGCATTCGATATCTTCATGCGCGCCGTAGACATCAACAGCCGCGCCGTGGCACACTACCGCCTTGAAGTTGACGCACCCGACGTGATCATCCGCCCGAAGGTTCAGCACATCGACCTGCTTGATAAGGTGGTCATCGAGAATGTGGCGAAACTCGGCGAAGAAGCAGTGGAAAAGGCGCTGCCCCAATTGAAAAAAGCAACCTCCTGGTCTAACCGCATGAAGAAGACTCTCTTTGGAGGAAGACATGAATCGTGATTTAAGAAAATACATGCGCGACACCAACGCCCGCCTCATCATCGGCGCAATTCTCCTGCTTTTCATCGTCGGCGACGGCTTGATCTGGGCGATCTACGGCTTTGGCGCGGCAGTGATGGGCCTGCTCTGCATCCTTGCCGCCTTTGTGCCAATTGGCTTGATTCTCCTCCTCCTCGCGCTTTCAGATTGGATCGTAAAACGTGCCAACCCCGACGACTAACACAGAACTGCTTTCATTGGGCGGCTGGACGTTCCGCGCGCGCACGTCGCAAGCGACTGCTCCGCGTCTGCTGGTTCTCCTCCACGGCTGGACGGGCGACGAAAACTCGATGTGGATCTTCGCCAAACGTCTTTCCCCCGCCTACTGGATGATTGCCCCGCGCGCGCCACACGCCGCCGAACCAGGCGGATTTTCCTGGCGGGATATGAAGAACGCCGCCTTTGGCTGGCCCACCCTCGAAAGCCTTTCCCCCGCCGCAAACGGATTGCTCCAATTGATCGACAACTACGCCGCCTCGATTGGGGTAGACGCAACCCAATTCGATGTGATGGGCTTCAGTCAGGGCGCGGCGATGGTCAACCTGATGGGAATGCTTCACCCCAACCGAATCCGCAAGATGGCGGCGCTGGCGGGGTTTGTCCCGCCCGGCGTGGAAGAACTTGTCCACAAAAAGCCGTTGACGGGAAAGCGCGTCTTCGTGGCGCACGGCACACAAGACCAGATGATTCCCCTCGACCGCGCTCATGCTTCTCTGGCTTTACTCGAACAAGCCGGGGCGCATGTCACTTATTACGAAGACCAGGTGGGACATAAAATGGGCGCGGCTGGAATGCGCGCCCTCGAAGAATACATGAACGGCTAAAGAGACAGTCACCTGCGAGGTGACTGTC
>CAILWD010000018.1 GCA_903837815.1 uncultured Chloroflexota bacterium
AGACAGTTGGCATCCAGCAGAAAACAGTCAAAGGGCCTGCACTAAAAGGGGACATCGCCCTCGTCATTGACAAGACCCTCAAGCCCGAGGCCTACACGCTCAATGTCGGAGACAATGTCGTCGTTGCTGGTCATTCGTACGGTGCTGTCGCCATGGGTACTGTCACGCTCCTGCAAGCAGTCCTGAAGACTGAAAAAGGCGCTACATTGCCGGCGATGTCCATAACCGATGCGCCGGATCGTCCTTACCGCGGATTGATGATCGATCTCGCCCGTCAGTATCATGACATCGCAAGCTTGAAGCAAATCACAGATCTCTGCCGGATGTATAAAATAAACTACCTCCAGATCCACATCTCAGACGATCAGGGTTTTATGTTTCCCACACCTTCTTTCCCGAAAGCCTGGTCAAAAGAAAATCAGCAGAACGGCGCCCCACGTGCCTATACGATGGAAGAGTTGAAAGAGTGGGTCGCTTATGCGGATGACCGTAATGTGACGATCATACCCGAATTTGATATTCCCGGACATAGTGCCGCACTCAACCGCTCGGATCGTGACTTCTGGATGATTCGAGGCACGAAGCCTTACGAACATCATGCGAGTATCAACTTTGCCAAGGATGAAGTGATAGAAGCCTGTCGAACCATCATTACTGAAATGTGCGGCGTGTTTAAAAGCTCGCCCTATTTTCATATTGGTGGCGATGAAGCCGACTATGCTTTTGCCATGCAAAACGACTATTTTCAGAAAGCGCTTGAGAAGGAAGGGGTCAAGCATCCGCATGAGCTCTATCTGCGTTTTCTCTGCCTGATGAACGAGACGGTCAAAAAAAATGGGAAGAAGACCATTGTCTGGGAAGGCTTCCATCGTGGCGACTCGAAGTCGAAATTTGCAATTCCTAAAGATGTGATCGTCATGGAGTACGAGAACCGTTTTTATCAAGCCAATGAACTTGTGGCTGATGGGTATACCGTGATCAATGCCTCGTGGACACCTCTTTATACCTTGCGCCTGCTGGATAACTATGCGCCGAAAATCTATGAATGGAACCTGTTTCTCTTTGGCGCGTATACAAAAGATTATTCCAAGACATCCTGGCGACAAATCGCTCCGACTGACCTCGTCATCGGTGCTCAATCGTGTCCGTGGGAGCAAAAGCAGGCAGGTGAAGTCAATAATGCCCGCTGGTCGCTGCCCGCTCTGAGCGAGCGTGTCTGGAACATGGGCGCTGGCCGTTCGTGGGAAAACTTCAAAACACGCCTGGCTGAGACGGATGCTAAAGTGGAGCCGCTTTTGCATGTGGTTCATTTTGATGCCGGAAAACTTGCCAATCCCGAGGATCGAAAGTTTGAAAATGCCATGACACTTCAGATGAGCTCGCACGAACCGGGAATCATCCGCTACACGCTCAATAGCGCCTTGCCTGATGCGAAAGCCGATGCTTATGCTCAGCCGCTCACGATCGAGCAAAAGACCACAGTCCGTGCCGCCCTCTTCGATGGAGCGGGCAAGCAACTCGGGCCGGCAACCGAAGATGTGTTTGAATCAGTCACGCCGACCCAATCAAAAAAGGCTGCACCTGCAAAATCAATAGCGCCTAAGCAACCGCCAACGATTAATGAGCCCCGCAAAACAATAGAAGTCAAAGGAGAGAGTACGTCACCCAACAAAGCGTTTGGGAAAAATACGAACTACAAACTCGTCGGCGACATGATCATGGGTTGGCAGACCGGTGAGCTCATAGGGGATGTTGACCTAAATGGATATTCGCTCCGCATGGAGACAGGGGGGGGCAATTCAACCGCCTTCTTGGGCGTAATCTCTGGCAAAGGTGATTTCACGTGGGCCGGCGGAGGAGTTCCACAGGTTGGACCTTCTGTGTTAACGGGTGTCGCCCCAAACACATTCCAAGGCACATTTACCCTTGCGAAGGGCATTCTTGATCTGGACAAGCCGGACGGTAAAGACGCTATTCCCGGCAATCTGGTCATCGGCTCGAAAGAGAGTGCTATCATCTCGTTGAAGCAGAACGAGCAGATCAACGATTCTTCCAAGGTTTGTATTGGGCCCGAGGGCATTTCCGGGTTTTATTTAAACGGTAAAAATGAAACCGTTGCCACCCTGACACTCAAAGGACATGGAGTCATTGATTTTTCGGTGAAGCCGTCTGTGTTGACCATCGGTGACAGCTCTTCATGCGAATGGAACTTGGCTAAAGTCATCACCATCCGTAACTTCAAGACCCACGACAAGTTGCGCATCGGCACCAACAACAAAGGACTGACGGCTCAACAGCTTGCGCGTATCGGCTTTGAAAATCCGGAGGGAAAACCGAAAGGTCTCTATACGGCCAAGATGGATAACGCAGGTTTCATCTCCCCGGATGCACGCGCTGTCGCGGTCAATCCGCCTTTCGACGTCTCGGATAAGGCATTTGCGGAACGTGAAAAGAAATACACGGCCTTTGAGGGTTCGTTTGAGAAGCTGACGGGGAAGGATACGCCCGTGAAAAAAAATCTGAATATCCTTTTCTTCGGCGATTCCCTCACCTGGCAAGATTCTTTTGTCGGGCGCATCCGCAAAGGGTTTAAAGAGGGCGAAGGGACGAAGGACAAAACAATCGCGGTGATTAACCGTGGCATCAATGGTGGCGGTGTTCTTCAAGTCCGCGACGGGTCAAAAGAGGCTGCCTTTCCCGGCAGCAGTGCGCAAAAGCCCTTTGCCGAGTTACTGGCCTCCGACAAAGCGGATGTCGCTGTCGTGCTCATCGGCGTCAACGATGACAAGCTCACCGGCAGCACGCTCTGGACCCGGCAGAAATATGGCGACTTCGTCCTG
>CAILWD010000019.1 GCA_903837815.1 uncultured Chloroflexota bacterium
CTGTTGACCACGCTTTCGACCACGCCGTCGAGGGTGTGCGCGAGTGTCGTTTGATCCACGTCATGCTGGTACATGCCCACGCCGATGGACTTGGGATCGATCTTGACCAACTCGGCGAGCGGGTCTTGCGCGCGGCGGGCAATGGATACCGCACCGCGAATGGATACGTCGAGGTCGGGGAATTCGGCGCGGGCGAGGGCAGATGCGGAATAGACCGATGCGCCTGCTTCGCTGACGATTAAATATTTGGTGGGTAGGGGTGCAGCGTGCTGCGCCCCTACGGTTTCGGCAACCAATTTTTCCGTCTCACGCGATGCCGTGCCGTTGCCGATGGTGATGAGCGTGACGTGGTGACGGTTGATCATGTCTTGCAGGGTGTTGATTGCGCCCTTCCAGTCGTTCTTCGGCTCGTGCGGATAGATCGTGCCTGTGTCGAGCAGTTTGCCCGTGGCGTCCACCACCGCGACCTTGCAGCCCGTGCGGAAACCTGGGTCAAGACCGAGGACGACGTGATCCGCAAGCGGCGGCTGACCGAGCAGGGCGCGGAGGTTGGTGGCGAAGACTTGAATGGCGTGATTGTCGGCGGTCTCGCCTTTTTCGCGGCGGACATCGCGCTCGATGGCGGGGAGCAAAAGCCGCTCGGCAGAATCCTGAATCGCCAGCGCGAGTTGGTCGGCGAATGGGCTGATGATGTCCTGCTCGAACTCGGCTTGGATGGCGTCGAGCCAATCGCGTTCGGGTACATCCACGCGGACGCGCAACACGCCTTCTTTTTCGCCGCGAGTCAGGGCGAGGATTTGGTGCGGCTGGAGTCGGTCAACCCGCATGGAGAAATCGTAGTAACTTTCGTAGACGCGCTTTTCGTCGGCGGCGTCGACGATCTTTTCGGCGCGGACGGTGGAAAACTTGAGCGCCTTCTCGCGGGTCGCAGCGCGGACGTTGGCGTTGTCGCTGATGACTTCTGCCACGATGTCGCGCGCGCCCTGCAAAGCCTCTTCGATGTTCGTCACTTGGTCGTTCAGGAATTTAGCGGCGAGTTCTTCGGGAGAACCAAAGTCCTGTTTGAGAATCAAGTCGGCGAGGGGTTCGAGTCCCTTCTCGCGGGCGACCATGGCGCGGGTGCGGCGTTTCTTCTTGTACGGCGCATACAAATCTTCGAGCGCGGTCATGGTGACGGCGGCGGTGATTGCGTCGCGCAGTTCGTCGGTCAGCTTGCCTTGCTCTTCGATGGAAGCCAGAATCGAAGCGCGGCGTTCGTCGAGTCCACGCAGACGGACAAGTTCATCGGCAATGATGCGGATCTGTTCGTCGTCGAGCGAGCCTGTCATCTCCTTGCGATAACGGGCAATGAACGGGACGGTGTTGCCTTCGTCGAGAAGGTTGATGACTGCCGTTACCTGCGACGGCTTGACATTGAGTTGTTTGGCGATTTGTTCAGCGTGAGTCATAGGGTGGGGATTTTATCAGAAAGGATGAAGGATGAAAGTGAAATGGGGAATGGGGAATAGTAAATAGGGAAAGGATTAGCAAAATAGCGCACAGAGATTTATCTCCATGCGCCGTAACCTATTCACTATTTCCTGCCCCATCGTCTAACTCGGAAATATCTTCTCAAACACTTCGGGGCAATATTTCTGCACCACCTCGGAGGACAAACCATTCTCCTTGCAGATGGCTTCGTAGAAATCCACGCTGGGGCGGCGGATGCGTTTTTGGGTTTCGAGGTCGAGTCCCCACAAGCCGAAGCGATACTTCCAACCGAAACTCCATTCGAAGTTGTCCACCAGCGACCAGTGGAAGTAACCCTTGATCGGGTAATTGAGATTGACCGCGTGCCACATTTGATGAAGGTGCAGCGCCGTGTAACGCGGGCGGAGCGAGTCATCCGCCGAGTTGACGCCGTTTTCGCTGACGATGATCGGCAGGTTCGGGAACATGCGCGTGACCCACTTCAAGCCTTCACGCATTCCGTCGGGTTCGATGGCGAGAAAATCATGGTCGCTTTTTTCGGCGTCCTTGCGGAAGAAGTTGCGCCCGAAGAGCGTGCCAGGCTTGGTCAGGTCGAAGGTCACATATTCGCGGGTGTAGTAGTTGAAGCCGAAATAATCCTGTGTGCCTTTCGCTTCGGGAATCCGCACCGAGCCGAGGGGCGACTTCATCACGCCGTCCGCCAGGGCGGAGGCAAAGCCGAGGTTGATCCCGCTGAAGAAGTTTTTCGCTACGAATTTGTCCAGCGGCGACCAGGCGTGATGCGGAGCGACGGAACGATAATGTTGGGCAAACCCCACCCGCGCTTCGGGTTGCAACAAATGAATGGCGCGGTAGGCGGCGGCGTGTCCACGAATCAAATTCGCTTGCACCTGCATCGCCAATCTCATGCTGTTTTTTCCAGGCGGGAAAGAGTCGGTGCTGCCCGCGAGGTATCCGTTCAGCGCGTAGCCCGTCGGCTCGTTGAGCGTACACCACAGCGAGCAATATTCTTTCAGCGCGTCCACCGTCTTGCGGACAAACTTCTCGAAGACGGGAACCACCGCTTCGGTCTCCCATCCATTGAAATCTGCTAACCAAAGCGGATCGGTGAAATGGTGCAACGTGACCATCGGAGTCATGCCGCGTTCTTTCAGTCCGCGCAGCATGGCGCGATATTTTTCGATGGATTCCTCGTCCCAGGAGTCGGGTGTCGGCTGGATGCGGCTCCACTCGACCGAGAGGCGGTGGGCGTTCTGCCCCGTCTCGGCGGCGCGGTCAAAGTCCTCGCGCCAGCGTCCGCCCCACCAGTCGGCGGCAACGGCAGAAGACCCGTTCGTGTGCCCTTCCTGTTCCCACTTCCACCAATTGTTGTTGGTGTTGTTTCCTTCCACCTGATGCGCGGCGGTGGCCGTCCCCCATAAAAATCCCTTTGGAAAATGATAGGTTGCGCTTGGCATGATGATTTTCTCCCGTAGGGGCGCGTCGCGACGCGCCCCTACATGCGATTCAAATACGCCAGATACAAAGCCACCGACCCCGCCACCGCCGCGTTCAATGATTCGACCTTGCCTTTCATCGGCAGTTTCAAAACGATGTCGCATTTCTTGCGGGTGAGTTCGTGCAGACCTTCGCCTTCGGATCCGACAATGAGAGCCAGCGCCCCCTTCAGGTGACGCGACCCGGGCTGAATCTCTGCCCCAGCCTGATCCAACCCGACGACCCACACATCCTCCGCCTTGAGCGCGTCAATCGTCTGCGAGAGATTTGCCTGCGCGATGAGCATATGCTCGCTCGCCCCCGACGAAGCGTTGACGGCGGCGGGAGTCACCTCCACCGAACGCGCCAGCGGGATGACGATGCCATGC
>CAILWD010000020.1 GCA_903837815.1 uncultured Chloroflexota bacterium
ATTGCATGTCGTTCTCGCCGCCCATGTGAACGTCGAGGCTTTCATCGGGGAAGTAGAGGCTTTCGTCGAGGTCGCCGTGCTTGACGCCGTTTCCGCCGCCGCCGTCGAAGTGGCATTTGCCGCAGTTATCGCGCGTGGGCATACGCACAGATTTTGCAGCAGCCAGCAGGTTAATGCCTTCGGCAGGATTACCGAATGTGCCTTTGGCGTAACCGCCAACGTCGGCATGACAGGCGAGGCAGTCCACGTTTTCGGGGTTGGCGAGGGCGGCTTCCCGTCCTTCTTCCCAGCCGTAGCCCGCGTGACAGTTCATGCAGGTTCTTTCATTTCCCTGCGCGCTGATGCAGAAGTTGTTGATCTGGTTGATTTTGCCGATGGTGACAGGTTCGTCACGCCAGGGGACATCGAATGCTTTCGACTCCCAGGTCCAGTGCGTGGTCTTCATAATGTCGGTTGCCGCGTCGGGGTGACATTCGAGACAGGCGCGGGTTACATCCTGTCCAGTCTTGAATTCGCCTTTGATAATATCCTTGTGGTCAACGTGGGCGGGGTTTTCAGGGATATATGCCGCAGGGTCGTTCTTCGATTGGGCGCGGGGGAGGAAATAAAGGACGGGGACGAGAATCAGCAAGAGGATGCCGACCAGTCCAATCGTCCAGAGCGGGAAGCGTTTCTTCGTCATACATTCTCCTATGAAATTTCATTAACCAGGTTGGCTTGATAGGTGAGTCTTTCGCGCATGACGTTACGCAAAAGGTCGAGCGCCTGGATTAATCTTGGGTCGGTGAGGTGGTAGGTGATGACCGTGCCAGTGCGGACGGTGTGAACCAGCCCTCGCTCGCGCAATACTTTGAGGTGGCGCGACATGGTCGGCTGGCTAACGCCCAATTCGCTGGAAAGGTCTGTGACGTTGAGCGGCTTCTCATTGAGCGCATAGAGAATCAACAGACGGTTGGGGTCTGAAAGCGCGGCGCAAAAGTTGGCTTCGAGTTGGGTGATTTCCTGTTGGAGGGTGGGAGTGACCATGTTTTACCTATATTCGCATAAACGCATATTTGCATTTCCATCATAATATTGTGACGGCTTGTACAATAGTGGCGAGTGTCATATTTTCAAGCGAAATATGTAATACGACAAAATAGGTGATTTTTATATTTTTGCAAAACCTGAACTTGAGCCAGCCATAGCCAGGCTTCGGGTTTTATTCCTGAGAGGGAAATAGCGCTGTGTGATTTCGTCCCCTTTGTTTTGCGATGTATAAAGCCTGATCAGCTCGTTTGATAATCTGCTCGATGTTTTCGTCGTCCATCGGCCGTTTTTGTATTTCTGAAATGCCGATGCTGAGGGTGGTGGAGGCTTTTGCCTCCTCGAGGTTGATTTGCAGATTTTCTATGCTTGTGCGAATACGCTCTGCCAGTGGGAACGCTTGTTGCGCGCTGGTCTGTGGCAGGAGGATGATGAACTCGTCGCCGCCGTAGCGCGCCAGGATGTCGACCGCCCGTATTTGCAAGGCGAGTATTTGCGCCACTTGTGCCAGCAGTTGGTCGCCGGCGGCGTGACCGAATGAGTCGTTGATTTTTTTGAAGTGGTCGACGTCGAGCATGAGGATTGTCAGCGAGTGGTGATAGCGCAAGGCAGCGCGAAATTCGCGGGTGGCAAGGTCGAAGAAAGAACGATAATTATGAAGCCCGGTCATGCCGTCGGTGCGCGCCAGGGTCTGTTCGCGCTCGAATGCCTTCAAAAGTTCGATGTTTGCTGTTTCCAGGTTCGCTTCTGCCTGCTTTCTTTCCTGCACTTCGGTTCTCAACTCGTTCAGCGCCTGACGCAATTGCTGTCTCATGTCGGCGAATGAGAGGGTCACTTCATTGATTTCATGAATTCGACTGCCGTTCAGTTCCGTCGTTTCTTCGGAATCTGTTGTCAGGCTTTGGGCGGCGTCGTTCAAATGGGAAATGCGGCTGGCTATTTTTTGGGCGATGAGGACGCTTATGTAGATGGAGCCAGCCAGGCAAAGAATTATAATCAGCGCTGAGATTTGATTCGCCTTCCGTACATCCATCATAAAGTCTGATTCGGGAATGATGACGACCATGATCCAGTCAATCCCGTATTGATCTCGAATGGGGGCGATATCCAAAAAGTAGGTTTCCTGTTCGAATTCGAATTCAAACTTTTCTCTGCGCAACAGGATGTCTTTTTCTTCGAGGTGGGTTTCTAAAAATCTCATTGCATTTTTGACAACCGGGTTTTGGATTTGGCTGACGTGCAGCCGCTCCAAACCTTTGCTGCCTTGCTGAATGGGTCGTTCGCCGGTGGAGGTGGCGATTAACAGTCCAGACCGCTCCATGATGAAACTTTGCCCGGATGCGCTGATTTCGAGGTTTGTGAGGAATTCCTGGATTTGCGAGAGAAAAATATCCACCGATACAACGCCCAGCAGTTTTTGCCCGTCATCGTAGACGGGCAAACTGGCTGAAAGCGCCATGTCCTGCCCGGTGAAGAGGATGTAAACGTCGCTCCAGGTGGGGGTGGCTTTTTGGACGGCATTGATGTACCAGGGGCGGGTGCGCGTGTCGAAATTTGGAATGCTTGCCGCGAACGACAAAACCTCCCCGTTCTCCGCGACGATATATTTGTTAAATGCGCTTAATTCATCGGTACTGTATACATAGTAGGCGCCTTCCCCTCCCTCTCTCCCGCTGCCGATAATATCTCCGTTTGGGCTGCCAAAATAAACGCTTGTTATGTTGTCGTTTATTTTTACCTGTTCCAAAAAGTGGCTTTGCAAAGCCTCGGCATCAGCCGTCTTCAACCAGCCCTGCTTCAACGCCGCAGCGTTGAGTTGATTTATTTCATGCGGAGTTTGCAGGAAGTTTCGCACATGTTCTTCTATGTGGGTTGTGGTTTCGTCGCGCACGCGTGCAACCAGGTCGTTGACCGCCTTGCGCCCGCTGATGAATCCAATGTACCCCGTCAGGCTTGCAGTTAGCGCGATGATCAAAAAGGATGGCAGTATCAATAATAACCACAGGGGAAATCCGCGCGACGAAATCTTAGCTGTAATTGCTTGCTTTTGTTGTTTCATTAGGCATTTATGGCATCCAGACGATACTATAGCAGATTCTCGCAACTAGTCAATTGTTGAGCGCTTGAGCTTGTTAGCAGATTGGCTGGGAGTTTTGCGTAAGCCCTGACCTTTCAAGCGCTGCACGACCTCCACCTGGGAGGGTTTTTGCGCTCATGATGAGTGCTTTGTCCACCTTGTGTACCTTCAAAACCGTACCATACGGCATCGCGCCGATATTTTGGGTTTTTGGAGAATTGCTGTTGACGCTTGCCTTTTTGTTGTGTATACTCCCTCAGGTTTTTTTAATCTTGGGTCTTTTTCACTTGAACAGTGCATTAGATTGAGCGACAAAAAAATCCAATTTTTTTCGGAGGTTGTATGGATATCCTTTGGTTGGGCAGTCGTCATGGCTTAAATGGCTTTGAACAGATTGCCATTATTCTGGTTTTGGTTGCTGCATTTATCAGCCTGGCATATGCCTGGTGGCTGCGCAGCACGGTGCTTAAGAAGGACAAAGGCACCGAGAAGATGCAAGAGGTCTGGAACGCAATTCGCGTCGGCGCTGATTCCTACCTGGGTCAACAGCTCAAGACCATTTTGCCGTTGATCGGCGTTCTCACAGTGGTCATGTTCCTGAGCGTGTATGTTGTTCCGCCGAGCCTCGAAGCTCGTGAAGAGTTTCATGCTTTTAGTGAACAAACCATTCTGTTCATCGTCGCTGTCGGACGCACCATCGCTTTTATCATGGGTGCGTCCTTTTCATTAATCGTCGGTCAGTGGGGCATGCGCATGGCGGTGCAGGCAAATGTCCGCGTCGCTTCCGCATCCCGCCGCAGCCTGAACGAATCTCTTTCCATCGCCTATTATGCGGGCACCTACACAGGAATGCTCACCGATGGTCTGGGTCTGCTCGGCGGTACGGTGATCTTCATCGTCTTCGGTAAAGCCGCTCCCGATGCCTTGCTTGGCTTCGGTTTCGGTGGAACCCTCCTGGCGCTATTCATGCGCGTGGGCGGCGGTATCTACACCAAAGCCGCGGATGTGGGCGCCGACCTCGTCGGTAAAGTCGAGAAGGACATCCCTGAAGATGATCCCCGCAATGCCGCCGTCATCGCCGACCTGGTGGGCGACAACGTGGGCGACTGCGCTGGTATGGCTGCCGACATCTTCGAGTCATACGAAGTGACGATTGTTTCCGGCTTGATCCTCGGTCTCGCTTTGGTTGCCGCCACCGGCGACTTGAAGTGGATCGTGTACCCGCTCATCATCCGCGCTGTGGGCGTTATCTCCTCCATCATCGGAACGTTCACCGTGCCGATCTGGGAAAAGGTCAACCTGCCCCTGTTGGGCCGTGCCCACGATGCAGAAGAGGCGATGTTCCGCTCTTATGAAGTTTCAAGTATTTTCACTGTTTTGATCTCTTTCTTCCTCGCAGTGAATTATGCCGGCGACTGGCGCCTTGCGGCTTTGACTGCGATCGGTGTGGGGCTGGCGGTTGCCTTCAATCCGCTCACGTCATACTTCACTTCCACCAAGAAAGCCCCTGTCAAGGAAATTGTTGGCTCCACCAAGACAGGCCCCGCCACCACCATCCTTTCCGGTCTCTCCGTGGGCATGGAATCGAGCGTTTGGGCGTTGGTTGTGATCGTGATCAGTTTTATCGCCGGCATCCTGCTCTATAGTGGAGACGGCGCGCAGTATGTGCTCTATGCCATCGCCATGATCGGCATCGGTATGCTCAGCCATACGGGCAACAATGTTGCCATGGACTCCTACGGTCCCATCTCTGACAATGCCAACGGCATTGGCGAAATGGCATGGCAGGGCATGGAAGACGAAAACAC
Organism: uncultured Chloroflexota bacterium; assembly: GCA_903837815.1. GTDB lineage: Bacteria > Chloroflexota > Anaerolineae > Anaerolineales > Villigracilaceae > Villigracilis. Next base: position 4,912 of record CAILWD010000020.1, read on the forward strand.
ATTGAAAGCCCGCCAGATCATGGCTGACCTGGATGCCGTTGGCAACACCACCAAAGCCATCACCAAGGGTGTTGCGATCGCTTCGGCGGTTATCGCTGCGGTCTCGCTGTTCGCTTCCTACATCACTGATGTTGGCCGTGTACAGGCACAGCTTAACGTGGCAGTTATGGACTCCATTCGCATCTCAGACACGCAAGTATTTGTGGGTCTTCTGCTCGGCGGCGCTTTGCCCTGGCTGTTCTCCTCACTTTCCATCAAAGCTGTCAGCCGCGCTGCCGGACAGATCGTTGAAGAAGTCCGCCGCCAGTTCAAGATCCCTGGCATCATGGAAGGAACCAAGACTCCGGACTATGCCCAGGTCGTGGGTATTTCCACCGCCTCTGCCCAGAAGGAACTCATTCCTCTGGCAACCATCGCAGTTCTGATGCCGCTGGTCGTTGGCTTGGTGCTTCAAGTTGAAGCCCTCGGCGGTTTCCTGGTTGGTATCATCCTCTCCGGTCAGTTGCTGGCAGTCTTCCTCTCCAATGCCGGTGGCGCGTGGGACAATGCCAAGAAATCCATCGAAGACGAACCCCGCGATTTGAAGAATAACACCGGTAAAGGCTCCGAACGCCACAAGGCTGGCGTGGTGGGCGATACGGTCGGTGACCCGATGAAGGATACCGCTGGCCCCGCCCTCAACCCAATGATCAAGGTCGCCAACCTGGTCTCCCTGCTGGCTGCGCCAATCATCGTCAAGTACCCGATGATGCGGGCTGACGGCTCTGTGAACATTGTTGTTGTCATTGTGGCAGTTGCTTTGCTCGCCGCCACCATCTGGGCGATTGGTCGTTCCAAAGCCCCGGTGCAGGAACTGCAATAAGTTTTACGAATGAACAGAGCCTGTCGCAAGACAGGCTCTGTTTTTTTGGAAGCAAACCTTTCCAAACCTTTTCAAACTTCCCACGTGACTTTGTTTTTACATGTTGCATGTATAATTGAATCACCCCTTATGGAAGGATGATTTATGAAGGTAGCAATTCTCGCCGGTGGACTTGGCACACGTCTTTCAGAAGAAACCACTTTGCGTCCCAAACCAATGGTCGAAGTTGGGGGACGTCCTTTGCTCTGGCATGTCATGAGTATCTATGCCGCATATGGTTTTAGGGAGTTCGTGGTTGCCCTGGGGTACAAGGGCGAAATCATCAAGGATTATTTTTTGAATTACCACTATCGCTCGCGCAGCATCACCGTGCAGTTAAAGACCGGCGGCGTAACCGCTCATAACATTGAAGGCGAGGATTGGACAGTCCACCTTCTCGATACCGGCGCGGATACCAACACCGGGGGGCGTGTCAAACGGGTGGCGGAATTTATCGGAAACGAAACCTTCATGCTGACCTATGGCGACGGCGTCAGTAATGTGGATATTCCCAAACTGGTTGAATTTCACAAACAGCACAAAAGACTGGTCACGCTGACGGCTGTCCGCCCGCCCGCCCGCTTCGGTCAAATGGTTATCGAAGACCACCGCGTGGTCGAATTCAAGGAAAAGCCGCAGATCGGCGAGGGCTGGATCAACGGCGGTTTTTTTGTCCTTGAGCCTGGCATTACAAAATATATTTCAGGAGACCATACTGCCTGGGAATTCGAGTCGCTGGAACATATCGCGGCGAACGGGCAACTTTCCGCGTATCCGCACGACGGTTTCTGGCAATGCATGGACACTGTGCGCGATGTGCATAACCTCGAAAGACTCTGGCAGGAAGGCAGGGCGCCGTGGAAACTATGGAATTAAACCGGTCTTTCTGGCTCGATAGACCCACTTTTGTGACCGGTGGAACGGGTCTGGTCGGCTCCTGGCTGATCAAACGGCTCCTCGAAGCAGGCGCGGATGTGGTCTGCCTTGTCCGCGACTGGGTGCCGCAAAGCGAGATGGTGCGCGCAGGATACATCGAAAAAGTCAATGTGGTGCGCGGCGACATACGAGACCGGGGTGTGCTTGAACGCGCCCTTGGCGAGTTTGAAATCGACACCGTCATCCACCTTGCCGCGCAGACCATTGTGACCATTGCCAACCGCAATCCCATCTCCACGTTCGAAACCAATATTGGCGGCACGTGGAATTTGCTGGAGGCTTGCCGCCGCAGCCCGAAGGTGAAACAGATCGTTGTCGCTTCATCAGACAAGGCGTATGGCGACCAGGAAACCCTTCCCTACGATGAAACGACCCCGTTGCAGGGTCAACATCCTTACGATGTCAGCAAATCGGCGGCGGATTTGATCGCCCACACTTACGCAAAAAGTTTCGGCCTGCCTGTGGCAATCACCCGCTGTGGCAACTTCTACGGCGGCGGAGATTTGAACTGGAACCGCATTATTCCGGGAACCATCCGCTCCGTGCTGCGCGGGCAGCGCCCCATCATCCGCTCGGACGGCGAATACATCCGCGATTATTTTTATGTAGAGGATGGCGCGGCGGCGTACATGCTGCTGGCGGAGCAGCTTTCAGTGCGGCGGGAACTTAAGGGTGAGGCGTTCAACTTCTCGAACGAGATTCAAGTTTCAGTGCGTGAAATCGTGGACCGCGTCCTCAAGTTGATGAAGTCCAACCTCAAGCCTGAGATCATGAATGAGACCAGCAATGAAATCCGCCATCAATATTTGATCGCCCAAAAAGCGCGCCGCATGTTGAACTGGAAGCCGCTTTTCAACCTCGACGAAGCGCTGGCATTGACCATCCACTGGTACAAGGATTTTTTCGCGCATGAGTGAAAAGTCAGACCAACTGCGGGCGCAAATCCTCGCCCTCACCGCTGAATATGTGACGGAAGAATTTGCCCCTAAAAAATTTATTCCCGGCGAATCGCCCGTGCCGGTTGCCGGGCGCGTTTTCGATGCCGAAGATGTGCAATCGTTGATCGATTCAAGTCTCGATTTCTGGCTGACTGAAGGACGCTTTGCCCGCCAGTTCGAAGACCAGTTCGCCCGCTTTTTCAACCTGCGCCATTCCATTTTGGTGAACTCTGGTTCGTCTGCAAACCTGCTTGCGCTTGCCAGCCTGACTTCGCCTGCTTTAAAAGAGCGGCAACTTAAGCCGGGCAACGAAGTAATTACCGTGGCAACGGGCTTCCCTACCACGGTCAATCCCATTTTTCAAAACAACCTTGTCCCTGTTTTTGTAGATGTGGACATCCCTACTTACAACATCGATGTGACTCAATTGGAG
>CAILWD010000021.1 GCA_903837815.1 uncultured Chloroflexota bacterium
GGTTGCAGGTTGCAAGTTGCAATTTGAAGGTTACAATAAGGCTATGGAACAATTGAACATCCTCCACCAAGACGAACATCTTATAATCATCAACAAACCTGCGGGACTTTCCGTCCTGCCCGAAGGCTGGGAGCCTGATGCGCCATACCTGGTCAAAATGCTGGAAGAAGAATTTTCAAAGATTTGGGTCATCCACCGCATTGACAAAATCACCAGCGGAATTGTGGTTTTCGCGCTGACGGCGGAGGCGCACCGCAGTTTGAACATCCAATTCGAGAAACATCAGGTGGATAAAAAATATCACGCCATCGTCAACGGCTTGCCGATGTGGAATGAAAAAATCACCAAATTCCCCCTGCGCGTCAATGTGGGTCACAAGCACCGCACAATGGTGGATAACAAAAGCGGAGTCAAGTCGGAGACGCATTTCAAGGTTTTGCAGCGCGGAAAAAAACTATCCCTGCTCGAAGCCGTCCCGATGACGGGTCGCACGCACCAGATTCGAGTCCACGCCTACGCTTTGGGATTCCCGCTCCTCGGCGACACGCTCTACAGCGCCCCCGAAACAGACCTCATCCAACGTCCCGCCCTGCACGCGCAATTTTTGGCGTTCAATCATCCCGTGTCAAACGAGAGGGTTTCATTTGCCGCGCCGTATCCCCCGGACTTTGAAGCGGTAATCAAAAAACAAGTAAACAAATAGACAAGGAAACAGGTACACAAGTCCCCATCACCTGTGTACCTGTTTACCAATTTACCTGTGTACTTTTGTACTTTACCCTATCTTCCTTGCTTCCATATAAAATCGCTTTTCGCGCGCTTCACCCATCGAGAAGGTTTTGCGCGGAAGAGCGCCGTCAAGGATGACCGTCTTGAACAGGTCGGATTTGTGCATTCCCGCGAGGTAAATGCCCGCATTGCCGGCTTGTCCGCCGAGACGTACCACCACATCTTCGCCGTGGACGTAGTCGATCTTTTCCGCGCCGCCGTCTTTGAGGAAGACGTCGAGGAAGGCTTGGATGGTGCCGACTGCCAGATTGGATGATGCGTTCGAGATTTCAACCACGCCAAACTTCCCGCCGTTGACCAGACCGATGGCTTGCTTCCCGCTTTGGGCGGAGTCCACCTGCTTGACCATTTCGTCCGCGTTGGAAACTTCTGCGTAGGAGAAGTTCGCTCCAAAGGTCTTCTTCAATTCCGCAAACAAGTCCTTCTTCAAGCCAAACAGCACGCGATGAATCGGCTCGAACTCCAGCCCTTCGTCATGGACGTTTTCGATCTCAACCAGCGCATAGCGCGAAGGGTGATCCATGCCGACTTGGGCTTTGTTCTTTTCCCAAATGGCTTTGGCGGTGGCGAGGGAGTGGTTGCCGTCGCCCATTGCAAACAGCAAAACGGGCTGGTCTTTGCCGATGCCATATTTGGCGGCGAAGGTTTCGGGTTTGGCAAGTCCACGCAAGGCTTCGATGATTTTAGTTTCGTGGCCGCCGCTGACCGCGTAGCCAGAGAGATGCCCGCTGTCGAACATCAGGTCGAAGTCGTACAGTTTTTCAAGGCTGGATTTCGCCGCGCCCATTGGCTCGATAACAGTGTGCTGCGGGTCGTCGATCAGCACGAGGATGTGGGGCAGTTCCATCGCCGCGCCCTGACGGATTTTGATGCGCGGGGGCAGGCGGTCAACAATCGTCCCTTCGGTGGCGCGGATCAGGCTCGACGAACCTTTGTTGTAATCGTAGCGTTCGAGGTCAAGGCAAAGGATGACGCCTTTGCGGGTCTTGCCAGCGACGGTGCGTTCGACGTAGATGAAACCTTCGCGCGGTTGAAGCACGCCTTCATCCATGTATTTCTTCATGGTGGCTTGAATGCTCTGGATGCGCTCGGCTTCGCCCGGCTTTTCGAGATGCACTTCGGGGAAGGTCAGGTTCAAGGTGGAGGGGGCGTCGCCGACGATTTTTTCCACCTCAGCCCAATACTCAGGCTCGGAGGTGAATTGGTCACAGGCGATGACCGCCCACTTCTTTGGGTCAACGCCCGCCTTGGGCAAATATACCTCGGGGATTTGAATGCCGATGTCGGAGATGATTTTCATGAGTCCTCTTCTACGTCATTGCGAGGCGATGTTCTTCCGCCGAAGCAATCTCCAGTGACAGGGGATTGCTTCGGGCTAACGCCCTCGCAATGACGATGATCCTTACTTCTTCGAGAACTCGATCAACTTGGCGGCAACTTCCGCGCCGACTCGGGCTTGGGCTTCTTTGGTGGCGGCGCCGATGTGCGGCGAACCAATCACGTTATCCAGCTTGAGCAGTTTCCAGTCGGTGGGCGGCTCCTCGGCGAAGACATCCAACGCCGCGCCTGCCACCTGTCCGCTGGTAAGGGCTTCGTAGAGCGCGTTCTCGTCGATGATTCCGCCGCGCGCGCAGTTGACAATTCGGACGCCCTTCTTCATTTTGGCGAATTGCGCCGTGCTGATCATGTTGGCGGATTCTTTGGTCTTGGGCAGGTGCAGGCTGATGTAATCTGCCTGAGCGAGAAGTTCATCCAGCGAGACCATTTTGATTCCAGCAACTTCTTTCACAAAGGGATCATAGGCGAGCCCGGTCATGCCGAGGGCGGCGGCGCGTTTGGCTGTTTCCTTGCCGATGTTGCCAACGCCGATCAAGCCCAAAGTCTTGCCGCCGATTTCATCGCCTTCAAAACTCTTCTTGTCCCATTTTTCGGCTTTCATCGAAGCGGTGGCTTTGTAGGTGGAGCGGGCAAGGGCAAACATGTAACCCACTGCCAGTTCAGCCACCGAAGCGGAACTCGCCAGCGGGGTGTTCATCACGGCGATGCCCTTCGACTTGGCGTACTCGTGGTCGATGGTGTCGAGTCCCACGCCGCCGCGCACGATCACCTTCAGGTTGGGGCAGACATCGATTAGCGGCTGGCGGACTTTGGTGCGCGAGCGGACAACCATGCCGTCATAGGCGGGCAAAACGTTGGGCAGTTCTTCGGGGGTAATGTCGTCGCGCACATCCACGGTCAAGCCCGCGGCGCGCATCTGCTCGATATATTCTTTTTCGGTCTTGTCGCAAATCAAAACTTTCATGGGGTTCCTCCAAAAAAAAGTAAAGACCTCGGAAGTCTTCTGGTGATTGTTTTTTCAAGGTTCGCAAAAGACTTCCGAAGTCTGAGATTGAAACTAAAATCATTCTAACAATCGGGCATGGCTTTGTCAACGACATGAGTCAGGGGAAAGTCATGTCAATCGTTCTTGTAAATTTGTCTGACAAAAGGCTATAATGAAAAGAAACAAAACAGCGTTCAATCAAGTCTAGACAAACCTTTCACCTATTCAACAGGAGTACACAAAATGTCCGAACTCAAACGCGCGCACAATTTCAACCCCGGTCCCGGTGCCCTGCCGTTGGAAGTTCTGCAGCAGGCTCAGGCTGAACTGCTCGACTTCAAAGGCACAGGCATGTCGGTGATGGAAATCAGCCACCGCTCGAAGGAATTCGAAGCCGTGATCCAAACCGCCGAAGCGGATCTGCGCGAACTGCTTGGCATCCCCTCGAACTACAAGATCATGTTCCTGCAAGGCGGCGCGACCCTGCAATTTACGATGCTGGCAATGAACCTGCGCCCCGCCGGCGCCTCTGCCGACTACATCGTGACCGGCACCTGGAGCAAGACCGCCATCAAGGAAGCCAAGAAGATTGGCACAGCCCGCGCCGCCGCCAACACCGAAGCCGAAGGCTTCAACTGCCTCCCCGCCAGCCTTGACCTCGACCCGAAAGCCGCCTACCTGCACTACACGATGAACGAGACGATTCACGGCGTGGAGTTCTTCACCGATCCGACCCCGCCTGCCGGCGTCCCCCTCATCTGCGACTGCTCCTCCGATTTTGTCAGCCGCCCGATCGATGTGTCCAAATTCGCCATGCTGTATGCGGGCGCGCAGAAGAATGCGGGTCCCGCCGGTGTGACCGTGGTCATGATCCGCGACGACATGATTGAGCGCGTCCCCGAAAACCTGCCCGTGATGCTGGATTACAAGACTCTCGCTGCCAGCGGATCCCTGCACAATACGCCGCCCGCCTTCTCGATCTATGTCGTTGGGCTGGTCTTCCAGTGGATCAAGAAACAGGGCGGTCTCGCCGCCATCGAAAAGACCAACCGCGTGAAGGCTGGTCTGGTCTACGACGCCATCGACCAGAGCGGCGGCTTCTATCGCGGACACGCCAAGCCCGATGCCCGCTCGCTGATGAACGTCCCCTTCCGCCTGCCCAGCGAAGAACTCGAAGACGCCTTTGCAAAGGAAGCCAAGAAGAACAACCTGATCGGTCTCAAGGGACACCGCTCCGTTGGCGGTATGCGCGCCTCGATCTACAACGCCGTGACCGTCGAAGGCGCTCAGGCGCTGGTCGACTTCATGAAGGAATTCCAGAAGAAGAACGGGTAGTTCAGTAATCTGTTGTCAGTAAATGAACGACCTCCGAATCGTTGATCGAATTCGGAGGTCGTTTTATTTTCAGGGGCAGAGAAAGTCAGGAGGCTGAAACAGGCTTTATCACGTTGAACAATTCCTTCACGGAAGGGCGGGAAAGAACAATGATGGAGAAGACTCCCAGAACCGTGCCAAAGGGCATGAAAATGCAACTAACCCCAGCCATGATCAGACAGAACATGTGGTTCTTCCTTTTGGCGAGGAAATAGCCCGCAGCGGCGATAAACCCCGAGAAGACAAGCCCGAAGAAAATGATTGCGGCGGGGATCAGAGTGAACATCAAGCCGAACAGCCAAAAAGGAAATGGCGCTTCCGCCTCGGCTCCCGGCGACAGGAAACCGCCAGTCAGCATTGAAATTCCCATCATCAGGTGAAAGATGGGAAAAAGGGAAAACAAACCTGAAATCCCCGCGACCACATAGTGAAAGATGGACAGGATATTGAGGTGCTGGATATCGTCATTCATAACCCACAAATCTCCTTTCGATGAAAACCACTTACAAAAAAATTATCCCTTTGCTGCCGCGCGGATGGCGACCAGTGTGACGTCGTCATCCTGTTTTGCTCCATCCTGGTAGTTGATCAAGGTCCCCAGCATGTGGTCGCAGACGTGTTGAGCGGTATGGTCGGATAAGCCGCCCAGCGTGGTTTTGATACGTTCCATTCCAAATGCTTCGCCCTGCGGATCGCGGCAATCGGTCATGCCGTCGGTGAACAGGAAAAGGGTCGAGTCCGGAGGCAACTCGATGCTGCGTTCGTCGAGCATGACCGGTTCCCATAAGCCAAGCGCCATACCGGAACTATGCGGCAGGCGTTCCACTGTTCCGTCCGCGTGCAGGAGCAGCGGCGGTTCGTGCCCTGCGCGGGCATAACTAAAGACACGGGTCTTCACGTCCAAAATGCCGTAGAGCGCGGTCACGAACTGGGTGGACTTTTGCAGCCGCGTGATGTGACCATTGACCAGCTTCAGAACTTCCCCGGCGGTCAACCCGATATCCGCCTCTGCCATGATGAAGGCGTGGGCGCGCGCCATGAAAATGGCAGAGGGGACTCCCTTGTCTGCCACGTCGCCGATCAGCACGCCAACGTTTCCATTCTTGAGGAAAAACACATCGTACAAGTCGCCGCCCACCTGACGCGCGGGCAGGATTCGGGCGCCAAAGTCGAATTTGTCCAGCACGGGCAGTTCATCGGGCAGGATGCTGAGTTGAATATCTGCCGCGACTTGTAACTCGCGCTCCAGCCTTTCCTTCTCGATCAATTGCGCCTGAGCCGCCTTGAGTTCGTCATAGGCGATCTGGAGTTTTTTATTCTTTTCGGTCAGTTCGTGAAAGGTTTGGGTATTGGCCGCGTCGAGCCGCTGGCTGAGGACACGTACCATGGAGCGGGAAAGGCGGGGATACTTCCTTGTCAAATCCAAAAATTGGGTGCGACTCATCGAGAGCAGGGCCGTATCTCCGCGTGCGCGTACGCTGGCAGTTCGATGTCCACCGGGCATGATCAGGCTCATTTCTCCGCAATACTCCCCCACCCTCAAAACGTTCAATATCATCTCCTCGGCTTCCCCTTCTGCTTTCAGGACCTCGAGTTCGCCGCGCATCACCACGTAGAAATCTTCGCCGTCGTCGCCTTCGCGGAAAAGAATTTCATGGTCCTTCATTTCCTTCATGTCCAGGGTGGAAATGATCTTGTCCAGTTCCTCGTTGGGAAGGTCGGCGAAAAGGGGAATTTTGGAGAGTAGGTTTGTGGTCATATCAGAACCTGTGAGTCAAATCCATGACTTCTTTGCCCGCGAGTTTATCCTGGATGCGTTGTGTGACCAGATCCAGGTGTTCGGGCTGGTTGACGTAATCCAAATCGTCGGTGCGGATGGTCAGAACCGGGCAGAGGTCGAAGGCGCTGAGCCACTCGTCGTAGAAGGAATCAAGCAACGAAAGGTAATCGGCGCTGATGCCCGTTTCCATGTTGCGCGCCCGTCTGCGGATGCGGCTCATCAAAACATTGACCGGCGCTTTGAGGTAGATTAACAGATCGGGACGGGGCAGCCCGTTGACGACAACTTCGAACAGGCGGCGGTAGGCAAGGTAATCGCGTTCGCCCAAATTCCCCATGTGGTGCAGGGCGCGGGCGAAGATGTGCGCATCCTCGTAGATGCTGCGGTCGAGGATGGCGGAACGCGCATCCCGCGAGGCTTCGAGATATTGGTCTGCGCGATGACCGAGGAAATAGACTTGCAGGTGAAAGGACCAGGCACGCATATCGGAATAAAAGTCGGGCAGATAAGGGTTGTCTGCCACAGACTCATATCCCGTCCACCAGCCGAGGCGGGAGCCGATGCGTTCGGTGAGGGTGGTCTTCCCTGCGCCGATGTTTCCAGCAACCAGAACGAGATGTTTTGCCATAGTAATTTGATTTTATCACGAGGGTGACGAGACTTGCATCACACGGTTTCCAGCGTGCCGCGTTTCTTTGCCTGCGTTTCGAACCAGGCGAAGAGAAAATAACCAAGCACGCCGTACATCAAGCCAATGCCAATCTCGCTCCACAACAGCGGAGCAACATCGCCGAGGCTTGCGCCAGCCGCAAGCGCACGCGAAGCGGCAATTCCCCGTGTGAGGGGCAGGACATTGGAGACTGCCTGCATCCAGGCGGGTAGTTGGGCAATCGGCACGTTTGCGCCCGAAAAAATTAGCAGGGAAAAATAAACGAAGTTGTTGACGAACATCACGTTTGCCGTGAGCAGGCTCAGGCAGCCCATCAACAGTCCCAGCCCGCAGGTGCTGATGGTGGTGATGAGGATGGTCAAACC